>NZ_JBHSOF010000004.1:0-131248 GCF_042656005.1 Kitasatospora misakiensis
GGGGTGCGGGGCGCTCGCGCGTCCCGGTCGTATGACTGTTCGATGGGGTGTGAGGATTCGGGATCGACAATTCCCGGTTGATATCGGCGGAAATCACCTCTGTGTATACGAGTCGATCTTGCGGCGCCCGCCGTCGGGCCCGTGAGTCGTACGGCTCGGGCCGTCGGAGCATTCACCGGAAATACCGGCACGTGCCGGTGGCACATAGTCCGCGCGGGGGCGTCCGAGGACCGGCCGCCGCCGAGGCCGTGAACGGCCCGGTGGCCGGAACTCGTCGGCGGGCTTGCCCCCGGCCGGGTGGAGGTCAGGCCGCGTGGGCGGGTGCGGCCGGTGCGGGGCCGGCGCGGCCGGTGGGTCTCGTGGGGTCGGCCGACTCGGCGTCGTCGTCGGCGCCGTTCCCGCCGTCGGCCGGGCCGGCCGGGGTGACGTGTTCGGGGCGGGCGGTCCACTCGCAGCCGCCCTCGGCCGGGCGGAGGTAGTGCTCCCCGCCGATGGTGTCCATGTAGATGCCGGTGCGGCCGGTCCTGGTGTCGAGGACGGGTTCCCCCACGCGCGGCCGGTAGGCCGCGGCGGCGCGCTTTCGGATGCTCACCGCGCTGCTCCTTGCTGCTCCGGTGCGGGCGCGGCGACGGTGGTGGCCGGCCCTGGTCGCTGTCGTGGCTTGGCTTTGTGGTTCGGCTCTGCTCGGCGACTACCCAGCATCTCTAGAGAAGCTAATATCTCTAGAGATGTCAACGGTCCAGCCGGTCCTATCGGCTTACCGGCGACCGCGGGCGCGCCTACGATTTCCGAGAAGGACGAGGGAGAGCGCGATGGTCGGCAGCAGCAGCGGCGAGAAGCAGCCCAAGTACCAACGGATCGCCGACACGCTGAAGGCGGCCATCGACTCCGGCGAGTACCGGGCGGGCGACCGGCTCCCCGGCGAGAACGACCTCATGGACGCCTACGGCGTGGCCCGGATGACCGCCCGCCAGGCGCTCGGCGTGCTGCAGAGCGAGGGCATCGCCGAGGCCCGCCGCGGGGCGGGCGTCTTCGTCCGGGACTTCCGGCCGCTGCGCCGGCGCGGGATCCAGCGGCTCGCCCAGGGGCAGTGGGGTTCGGGCCGGTCGATATGGTCGGCGGACATCGACAACCGCAGCCTGCTCGTCGACCAGGTCTCGGTCACCGAGCGGGGCGCGCCGGAGCACGTGGCCCGGGTGCTCGGCGTCGACCCGGGCGAACCGATGTGCGTCCGGCACCGGCGCTTCGTGCTGGACGGCAAGCCGGTGCTGCTGTCGACCTCCTACCTGCCGGCCGGACTGGTCGCCGGCACGGCCATCACCCGCGAGGACACCGGCCCGGGCGGCACCTACGCGCGGCTGGCCGAGATCGGCGCCAAGCCGGTGCACTTCCGCGAGGAGGTCCGCTCCCGGATGCCGAGCGGCGAGGAGGGCGCCCGCCTGGAACTCTCGGCGGGCACGCCGGTCATCCTCATCTGCCGGACGGCCTTCGCCGACGAGGGCCAGGTCGTCGAGCTGAACGAGATGATCCTGGACGCGGCCTCCTACGTCCTGGAGTACGACTTCGACGCCTGACACTCGCCCGCCCGACGAGCCCCGGACGCGCCACCGCCCCGGACGCGCGGGGCGGCCGGGGCGGTGCGGGTGGGGACCCTCGCCGCTACTCCTTGGAGCGCACGCGCAGGCTGGTGATGAGCGGGCCCTCGGTGGTCTCCCGGAAGAAGTCGTTGCCCTTGTCGTCGACCACGATGAAGGCCGGGAAGTCCTCGACCTCGATGCGCCAGACGGCCTCCATGCCCAGCTCGGCGTACTCCAGGACCTCGACCTTCTTGATGCAGTCCTGGGCGAGGCGGGCGGCCGGGCCGCCGATGGAGCCGAGGTAGAAGCCGCCGTGCGCGGCGCAGGCGTCGGTGACCTGCTTGGAGCGGTTGCCCTTGGCGAGCATGACCATGGAGCCGCCGGCGGCCTGGAACTGGTCGACGTAGGAGTCCATCCGGCCGGCGGTGGTCGGGCCGAAGGAGCCGGAGGCGTAACCCTCGGGGGTCTTGGCCGGGCCGGCGTAGTAGACCGGGTGGTCCTGGAGGTACTTGGGCATGCCCTCGCCGGCGTCCAGGCGCTCCTTGATCTTGGCGTGCGCGATGTCGCGGGCGACGACCAGGGTGCCGGTGAGCGAGAGGCGGGTCTTCACCGGGTACTTGGAGAGCTCGGCGCGGATCGCGGACATCGGCTGGTCGAGGTCGACGCGCACCACGTCGTCGGCGCCCCCGGCGGAGCCGCTGATCAGCAGGGCTTCGTCGGTGGTGTCCGGCAGGTACTTGGCGGGGTCGGTCTCCAACTGCTCCAGGAAGACGCCCTCGGCGGTGATCTTGCCGAGCGCCTGGCGGTCGGCCGAGCAGGAGACGGCCATCGCGACGGGCAGCGAGGCGCCGTGCCGGGGCAGGCGGACGACGCGCACGTCGTGGCAGAAGTACTTGCCGCCGAACTGCGCGCCGATGCCGATCTTCTGGGTCAGCTCGGTGACCTTGGCCTCCAGCTCCAGGTCACGGAAGCCGTGGCCGGTCTTGGCGTCGCCGGAGGTCGGCAGGTTGTCCAGGTAGTGCGCGGAGGCGTACTTGGCGGTCTTCAGCGCGAACTCGGCGCTGGTGCCGCCGATCACGATGGCCAGGTGGTACGGCGGGCAGGCGGCGGTGCCCAGCGAGCGGATCTTCTGCTCCAGGAACGAGAGCATGCTGGCCTCGTTCAGGATGGCCTTGGTCTCCTGGTACAGGTACGACTTGTTGGCCGAGCCGCCGCCCTTGGCCATGAAGAGGAACTTGTAGGCGTCGCCGTCGGTGGCGTAGAGCTCGATCTGGGCCGGCAGGTTGTTGCCGGTGTTCTTCTCGTCCCAGGTGGTGACCGGCGCCATCTGCGAGTAGCGCAGGTTGAGCCTGGTGTACGCGTCGTAGACGCCGCGCGCGATGGCGGCCTCGTCGCCGCCCGCGGTGAGCACCTGCTGGCCGCGCTTGCCCATCACGATCGCGGTGCCGGTGTCCTGGCACATCGGCAGGATGCCGCCGGCCGAGATGTTGACGTTCTTCAGCAGGTCCAGCGCGACGAAGCGGTCGTTGGGGCTGGCCTCGGGGTCGTCCAGGATGCGGCGCAGCTGGGCGAGGTGGGCCGGGCGCAGGTAGTGCGAGATGTCGTGCATCGCCTCGGCGGTGAGCAGGCGCAGGGCCTCGGGCTCGACCTGGAGGAAGGTGCGGCCGCCGGCCTCGAAGGTGGAGACGCCTTCGGAGGTGAGCTTGCGGTAGGGGGTCGGGTCAGCGCCCAGGGGGAGCAGGTCGCTGTACTCGAAGTCCGGCGTGGGAGCCATGGGGGCGGTCCTTAGTATCCAGTGTTGCCAGTGTTCCGGCTGCGTCGGCGAAGCACCCTGGAGGGCGAAAGCACCCTCAAGGGTAGGACCCGCCGATAGCGCGGACGCGGGGAGGTCCGCCTGCGTGACCAGGGTCACCCGCCGGTGGGCACGGGGCTTGCCCGGTTGACTAGGCTTGCCCCGTGGACTACTCGCCGTCGAAGGACCCGCAGGACCAGCAGATGGACGATCAGGGGCAGGGGCCCGTACCGATGACCAAGTCCGGGGGGACGCCGCCGGCCCGGCCCGCGTACGACCCGGTGGCGGAGGCCGAGATGCGGGCCTCGGACGCCGACCGCGAACGGGTGGCGGAGCTGCTGCGCGACGCCTACGCCGAGGGGCGGCTGGACGTCGACGAGCACGCCGAGCGGATCGAGGCGGCCTACGCGGCCAAGACCCTGGGCGAGCTCGTGCCGCTGACCCGGGACCTCCCGGTGCACCGCGAGGTCTCCTTCGAGAAGCCGCCGCTGGGCGCCCCGGCGTCGGCCCCGCGCCCGGACGGCCCGGTGCGGCTGCCGGCCCGTAACGAGGCGCCGACCATGCTGGCGGTCTTCGGCGGCTCGTCCCGCAAGGGGCGGTGGCGGGTGGGGTCGAACCTCCGGGCGGTGGCGATCTTCGGCGGGGTCGAGATCGACCTGACGGACGCCGTGTTCGAGTCGCCCGAGGTGGTGATCGACGTGGTCGCGATCTTCGGCGGGGTGGAGATCAAGGTCCCGGAGAACGTCAGCCTGCACGGTGGCGGGGTCGGCATCTTCGGCGGGTTCGACGTCAAGGAGCAGACCGCGGCGGACCCGTACGCGCCGGTGGTGCGGGTCAAGGGCACCGCGGTGTTCGGCGGTTGCGAGGCCAAGCCGCGCCGGGGCAAGAAGCTCAAGGAGTGGGTGCGCAAGCAGCTCGGCGCCGACTGAGCCCGCGCGCCTCGCCCTGGTCCTTCGTGCCCCGGGCGACGCGTGCGGAACGACGGACTCCGCCCACCCGAGGTGGGTCCGGTGCCCGGCCGGGAACAACTCCCGGCCGGGCACTCGGCGTTGTGTCGCGTGCACGCTGTAGTCGGTTGCGTGCAGTGTGCATGAATCGCGTCGGCGTGGGTAGTTCCTCTGGCACATCGCTTCTTGTACGGCTGCGTACCGGAGGCGGCCTGAGGCCGGCCCGGGGGTGTGAACGGGGGCCCGCAGCTGGGCAGGGGAGCGAGCTTCCCCCGTGTCCGAGAGCCTCGTCAGGAGTACGGCCGTGCTGCATCCGATCGAGTCCCGCACCACCTCGTCCGCCGCCCCGTCGCCGGCTGCCCCGTCGCCGGTCGCGCGGCCGTCCGCCGCCGCCTCGCCGGTGGTCGCGGCGCAGCTGCTGGAGCGGGCCCCGGCCCCGCAGCCGGCCGGCGAGGACAATCCGTGGCACACCGCCGCGGCCTGCCGGCGGGACGAGGTGGGTCTGTTCTTCGCGCCGTCCAAGGAGCCCACCGCGGCCCGGCTGTCGCGCGAGGAGCAGGCGAAGCAGGTGTGCGCCCGGTGCCCGGTGCTGCTGGACTGCCGGGAGCACGCGCTGGCGCAGCCGGAGCCGTACGGGGTCTGGGGCGGGCTGACGGCGGCCGAGCGCCGGGTGGTGCTGGCGCGCCGCCGTCGCCGGGACGTCGAGCTGGTCGAGGTGCCGGGGCCGCGGGGCCGGATCGCGGGGTGATCACCGGCCCCGGGCCGGGAGCGTCCGGCGGCGGGTGACGAGCCGCCGCACCACACGCCCGCGGCCTCGGCGAAGGGGGATTTCGCCGAGGCCGCGGGTTCGTCGTGGCCTGCCGCCTGCGGGCGGCAGGCCCTAGTTGGCGCGGTCGAAGTCGAGCGCGCTGTAGGCCCGCAGCTTGGACAGCTTGTGGGTGGCGTGGACCTCGCGGATGGTGCCGCTCTTGGAGCGCATGACCAGCGAGCTGGTGGTGGCGGTCTCCTGGCGGTAGTGCACGCCGCGCAGCAGTTCGCCGTCGGTGATGCCGGTGGCGACGAAGAACACGTTCTCGCCGCTGACCAGGTCGTCGGTGCTGAGCACCCGGTCGAGGTCGTGCCCGGCGTCGATCGCCTTCTGGCGCTCCGCGTCGTCCTTGGGCCAGAGCCGGCCCTGGATCACGCCGCCCATGCACTTCATCGCGCAGGCGGCGATGATGCCCTCGGGGGTGCCGCCGATGCCCATCAGCAGGTCGACGCCGGTGCCCTCGCGGGCGGCCATGACGGCGCCGGCGACGTCGCCGTCGGAGATGTACTTGATCCGGGCGCCGGCCTCGCGGATCTCCTGGATCAGGCCCTGGTGCCGCGGGCGGTCCAGGACCACCACGGTGACGTCCTCGACGGCGATGCCCTTGGCCTTGGCGACCCGGCGGATGTTGACGGCCGTCGGGGCGGTGATGTCGACGAAGTCGGCGGCCTCCGGCCCGGTGACCAGCTTGTCCATGTAGAACACGGCGCTCGGGTCGAACATGGTGCCGCGGTCGGCGACTGCCAGGACGGCGACCGCGTTGTTCATGCCCTTGGCCGTGAGGGTGGTGCCGTCGACCGGGTCCACCGCGACGTCGCACTCGGCGCCGGTGCCGTCGCCGACCCGCTCGCCGTTGTAGAGCATCGGGGCTTCGTCCTTCTCCCCCTCGCCGATGACGACGACGCCGTTCATCGAGACGGTGGAGACGAGGGTGCGCATGGCCCGGACGGCGGCGCCGTCGGCGCCGTTCTTGTCGCCACGGCCGACCCAGCGGCCGGCGGCGAGCGCGGCGGCCTCGGTGACCCGGACGAGTTCGAGCGCGAGGTTCCGGTCAGGAGCCTCCGGCGCGACCTCCAGGGAGCTGGGAAGGTGGTGCGGGTACTGCGTGGTCATCGTCGTTACCTCTCTGTACGCGACGGCCAGTAAGCGCCCGACTACTGCCTGGTCGAACGCCGTGGTGAGGGTGGTGCGATCGTATCCGCCCATGAGATGACTGTCTGTGGCGCGGGTCCCTCGGCGGGGCAGGACCGGCGGCTTTCGCCCCGTTCCGCCCCGCCGCGGCACCCCCGGGTGCGGGCGGCCGGTCCGGCATGAGTCACCATGTGGGGGTGGCTGGAGAGAGCAAGGGCATGAAGGGCCGGCAGACCGTGCGGGACATGGTCCTGTCGATGCTGGCCGTCGGAATCGTGGTCTGGTCCGGGTACCTGTTCCTGCCGCACGACGCGGAGGGCGACGGGGTGCACACGGTCGACTACCGGGTGGCCGCGGCCTCGGCGAAGCGCGCCGCCCCGTACCCGCTGCTCGTCCCGGAGGGCCTGCCCGCGCAGTGGCGGGCCACCTCGGTCACGTACAACCCGGCGGCGCTGAGCAACGGCAAGGGCAACGCCTGGCACCTGGGCTTCGTCACCCCCGCCGGCCAGTACGCGGCCGTGGAGCAGAGCGACATCGCCCGCGGCGACATGCTCAAGGCCGCGGTGGCCGGCGGCAAGCCGGACGGCACCGTGGACGTCGCCGGGCAGGCCTGGGAGCGGGTGCAGGGCCCCAAGGCGCGGGCGATCACCGTGCAGAACGGCGACGCCACCACCGTGCTGGCCGGCACCGCCTCCTACGAGGAGCTGGCGGCGCTGGCGCAGGCGCTGAAGTAGTCCGGGTCCCGCCCCCCGGAGCGGAGGGCGCGCCGTCGTGGACGTGGAAGGGCCCCGCACGCCGTCGCGTGCGGGGCCCTCGCGTCGTCCTCTGTATCGTCCTTACCGGACGACCGGGCTCAGACGGTGGTGACGACCTCGTCGTAGGCGAGGCGCGGCGAGCGCGGGTACCAGGCGTCCTCGCCCGGCTTGCCGATGTTCACCACGGCCAGCACCGAGTGCTCGCCGTCGGCGAAGAACTCCTTGTTGATGCCCTCGGCGTCGTAGCCGGTCATCGGGCCGGCGGCCAGGCCGGCGGCGCGGACGCCGACGATGAAGTAGCCGGCCTGCAGGGCGCCGTTCATCGCGGCCGAGGCCTCGCGGACCGGGCGCTCGGCGAAGTAGTCCTTGGCGGCCGGGAAGTGCGGGAAGACGGTCGGCAGCTCCTCGTGGAACTCGTTGTCCACGGCCAGGATGGCGGTCAGCGGGGCGGCGGCGGTCTTCGCCTTGTTGCCCTCGCCGAGGTGCTGGACCAGGCGCTCGCGGCCCTCGGTCGAGCGGACCAGGACGATGCGCAGCGGCTGCTGGTTCATCGCCGTCGGACCGAACTTGACCAGCTCGTAGATGGCCTGGATCTGCTCGTCGGAGACCGGCTCGTCGGTGAAGGTATTGGCCGTACGGGCCTCGCGGAACAGCAGGTCCTGGGCGGCGGCGTCGAGAACCAGGGTGTCGGTGGTCATGTCTGTGCACCTCGGGGGAGGAAGGAGCGGGGGGCTCGTCTTTGTCGCGGTGACCGGCCGCAGCCGGTCAGACGGTCCCAACATGGGTGAACATTCAACTGTTCCCCGCTCCCGACGTGACCCGCGTCACCCCTGCGGCGGAGCGCCCTCCTCGGCGGCCAGCGCGGCGTCCAGCCGGGCCCGCGCGCCGTCCAGCCAGCGCTGGCAGACCTTCGCCAGCTGCTCGCCGCGCTCCCACAGCGCCAGCGACTCCTCCAGCGAGGTGCCGCCGTTCTCCAGCTGCCGGACCACCTCCAGCAGCGCGTCCCGCGCGTGCTCGTACCCCAGCGCGTCGTCCGCGGTCGGGGTCTCCGCGGCCACCGCCGCGTTCTGCTCCTCGTCTGCCATGGGAGCCAGCGTAGGGGGCCGCACCGACAGCCGTACCGCCCGGACGCGCCGCCCCGCCCGCGCTCCACTCCAGGCCTGCGGCTAGGCGCCGTCCGCCGTGACGTCGAAGCCGCCGCCCGCCACCCGGGCGTGCAGCCCCTCGCCGGCCGCGACCTGCGCCGGATCGGTCACCACCGTGCCGTCCCGCCGCTGCAGCACCGCGTACCCGCGCTCCAGGGTGGCCGCCGGGGAGAGCGCGACCACCCGGGCCAGGGTGTGCCCGAGATCGCTCTGCGCGTGGTCCAGCCGGTGGCGCAGCGTGCGCCGGGAGCGCTCCAGCAGCCCGGCCACCTCCTGGCCCCGCCCGCCCAGCATCCGCCGCGGCGCGGCCAGCACCGGCCGGCTGCGCACGCCGTCCAGCCCGTGCTGCTCCCGCTCCACCCGGGCCAGCACGTGCCGCCGCGCCCGGTCGCGTAGCTGCCGGACCTTGGCCAGCTCCTCGCCGACGTCCGGAACCACCCGTTTGGCGGCATCGGTGGGAGTGGAGGCGCGCAGATCGGCGACGAAGTCCAGCAGCGGCTGGTCCGGCTCGTGGCCGATCGCGCTCACCACCGGGGTCCGGGCGGCCGCGACCAGCCGGACCAGGCCCTCGTCCGAGAAGGGCAGCAGGTCCTCGACGCTGCCGCCGCCCCGGGCCACCACGATCACGTCCACCTCGGGGTGCTCGTCCAGCTCCCGGACGGCCGCGCTCACCCGCTCCACCGCGCTGACGCCCTGCACCGGCACGTTGCGGATCTCGAAGCGGACGGCCGGCCAGCGCCGCCGGGCGTTCTCCAGGACGTCCCGCTCCGCCGCCGAACCCCGCCCGGTGACCAGCCCGACGCACTGCGGCAGGAACGGCAGCGGCTTCTTGCGGTCCGCCGAGAACAGGCCCTCGCCGGCCAGCCGCCGCTTCAGCTGCTCCAGCCGGGCCAGCAGCTCGCCAAGACCGACCAGCCGGATCTCCGAGGCCCGCAGCGAGAGCTGGCCGCGCGCCGCGTACCACTCCGGCCTGGCGTGCACGATCACCCGCGCGCCCTCCTGGACCGCGTCCGCGACCTCGTCGAAGACCGAGCGGAAGCACGTCACGGTCAGCGAGACGTCCGCCTGCGGGTCGCGCAGCGTCAGGAACACCACGCCCGCCCCCGGCCGCCGGCTGAGCTGGGTGATCTGTCCCTCCACCCAGACCGCGCCGAGCCGGTCGATCCAGCCGCCGATCAGCGCGGAGACCTTGCCGACCGGGAGCGGCGCTTCGGGGGAGCTGGGATTGGCCATGCGTACGAGGCTAGCGGCGCCTGCCGACAGCCGGCTCCCGGCATCCGCAACCCGTTCCGACGGGAACGCGACTCCCGTCGGCGCGGCCCCGTCCCGCCCGTACGATGGAGCCATGTCCTCCAACACCGCGCAGCGCCGTGTCCTGCTCGCCGCCCCCCGGGGCTACTGCGCGGGCGTCGACCGCGCAGTGATCGCCGTGGAGAAGGCCCTGGAGCAGTACGGGGCCCCCATCTACGTCCGCAAGCAGATCGTCCACAACAAGTACGTGGTGCAGACCCTGGAGAAGAAGGGCGCGATCTTCGTCGACGAGACGGAGGAGGTCCCCGAGGGCTCGATCGTGGTCTTCTCGGCCCACGGCGTCGCCCCGTCCGTCCACGACGAGGCGCGGGCCGGCAAGCTCGCCACCGTCGACGCCACCTGCCCGCTGGTGACCAAGGTGCACAAGGAGGCCGTCCGCTTCGCCGACGAGGGCTACGACATCCTGCTGGTGGGCCACGAGGGCCACGAGGAGGTCATCGGCACGATGGGCGAGGCCCCGGACCGGATCCACCTGGTGGACGGTGCCGAGGACGTCGCCAACGTGCGGGTCCGCGACGAGTCCAAGGTCGTCTGGCTCTCCCAGACCACCCTCTCGGTGGACGAGACCATGGCCACCGTCGGCGAGCTGAAGCAGCGCTTCCCGCTGCTGGTCAGCCCGCCCAGCGACGACATCTGCTACGCCACCCAGAACCGCCAGGTGGCCGTCAAGCAGATGGCCCCGGAGACCGACCTGCTGATCGTGGTCGGCTCGAAGAACTCCTCCAACTCCGTCCGCCTGGTCGAGGTCGGCCTGGAGTACGGCGCCAAGGCCGCCCACCTGGTGGACTTCGCCGAGGAGATCAGCGAGGAGTGGCTGGCCGGCGTCACCACGGTCGGCCTGACCAGCGGCGCCTCGGTGCCGGAGATCCTGGTCGAGGGCGTGCTGGACTGGCTGGCCGCGCGCGGCTACGACGAGGTCTCCACCGTCAAGACCGCCGAGGAGCACCTGACCTTCTCGCTGCCCAAGGAGCTCCGCCGCGACCTGCGCGCCGAGGCCGCGGGCAAGCTGTAGCACGATCCGGCCCGGCTCGGGGCCGGTCCGGCCGGAAGGCCCGGTACCCCTTCGGGTGCCGGGCCTTCCGCTGTGCGCGGCCCGGCGCGCTCTCGTAAGTTTTGTGCACGGCCATGCACAGGCCTGTGGACAACTTCTCGGTGGAGGCGGTCGTCATGACGGCGGTATTCGGTGTGGACATCGGCGGATCGGGCATCAAGGGAGCCCCCGTCGACCTCGCCCGGGGGGTGCTCGCCCAGGAGCGGCACAAGGTCCTCACCCCGCAGCCCTCCGCGCCGGAGGCGGTGGTCGCCGCCGTCCGCGAGGTGGTCCGCCACTTCGACCACCAGGGCCCGGTGGGCCTGACCTTCCCCGGCGTGGTCGTCGACGGGCACACCAGAACCGCCGCCAACGTCGACAAGGGCTGGGTCGGCCTGGACGCCGCCGGCCTGTTCCGCGAGGCGCTCGACCTGCCGGCCGTGGTGCTCAACGACGCCGACGCGGCCGGCCTCGCCGAGACCACCCACGGCGCCGGCCGCGGGCAGCAGGGCGTGGTGCTGGTGCTGACCTTCGGCACCGGCATCGGCAGCGCCCTGTTCGCGGACGGCGTGCTGGTGCCCAACACCGAGCTCGGCCACCTGGAGCTGCGCGGCAAGGACGCCGAGCGGCGGGCCTCCTCGGCGGCCAAGGAGCGGCACGGGCTGGACTGGGAGCAGTGGTCCGGGCGGGTGGACGAGTACCTGGACCTGGTGGAGATGCTGTTCTCGCCGCAGCTGATCGTGATCGGCGGCGGGGTGAGCCGCAAGCACGAGAAGTTCCTGCCGCTGCTGCGCGAGCGCGGCGCGCGGGTCGTCCCGGCGGAGCTGCGCAACGACGCCGGCATCGTCGGCGCGGCCATGGCGGCCGCCCGCGCCACCGACTGACCGGTCCGGGCCCCCGCGCGCGCCGAGGGGCGGGAGGCCGTGCCTCCCGGCCTCAGCGGGCGCGGTGGATCCGGCGCTGGGCCACGAACCGGGCCAGCACGATCGCCGCGGCCAGCCCGGTGCCGGAGAACAGCCAGCCGGCCCGGGTGGCCAGGTTGGTCGCCAGCCCCACCACCTGGGCCGTCACCCCGGAGGACGTGACCGGGCCGAACAGCAGCAGCGCCGCGGCGAAGGCGATCGGCCCGCTGATCGGCGCGGCCAGCAGGTCGGCGTACCGGACCCGGACCGCCAGCTGGAAGCAGACCAGCAGGTAGCCGACGCCGAACAGGAGCCCCAGCCCGCCGAAGGCCAGCCGGTCCAGGCCGGCCACCGCGACCGTCGCCGGCAGCGCGACCACCCCGGCGCCGACGGCGGTCAGCCGGGTCGGCCGGCCGTTGCGCCGCCGCCCGTACAGCCGCCCGGCCATCCGGGCCCGCGACGGCGGGCCGGACACGGGGCGTAGTCGGGACCCGGGGTCGGCGCCCCGCCCCGCCGCCTTCCCGGAGGCCTTCCCCGTCGTCCTGCCGGAGGCCTTCCCGGCCGCCCTGCCGGGGGCCTTGGGGGCCTTCCCGGCGGGCCGGACGGCCGGCTCGCCCGTGTTCTCGGGGGCGCGGCCCGGCCCGGGGACGGCGGCCCCGGCCGCGCCGTTCGGCGGTCGGCGTCTGGGCCCTGGCGGCTGGGTACGGATGCTCTGCTCCACCCACCCAACGTACGGTCCGATCATCGCCACACTGTGTAATGGGCTGTCGGGGCTTGCTCCGTGTCTTCGGACGGCGTATTGATGTGACCGTCGCTCAACCGAACCGGGGGAATGTATGACCAGCGGATTCACCTTCGAACGCCTGCACCACGTCCAGCTCGACATTCCGGCGGGCGCGGAGGACGAGTGCCGCGCCTTCTGGCACGGCGTGCTCGGGATGACCGAACTGGCCAAGCCCCCGGTGCTGGCCGCGCGCGGCGGCTGCTGGTTCCGCGGCGGCGGGGTGGAGGTGCACCTCGGGGTGGTCCCGGAGTTCCGGCCGTCCCGCAAGGGGCACCCGGGCTTCCAGGTCGGGGACCTGGACGCGCTCGCCGAGCGGCTGGCCGCCCACGGCCACGAGGTCGTCTGGGACGACAACCTGCCCGGTCACCGCCGGTTCCACTCCAGCGACCGGCTCGGCAACCGCCTGGAGTTCCTGGAGCCCTCGCCGTCGCCGTCTCCGGCGGCGGCGGACGCCTGACCCGCTGCCCGTAGACTGGGGGATCGGTCCGGCGAGCGGGCCGGCCCCAACTCCTCCAAGCCCACGGGACTGCGCTTCATGTCGCTCACGATCGGAATCGTCGGCCTGCCGAACGTCGGCAAGTCGACCCTGTTCAACGCCCTGACCAAGAACGACGTGCTGGCGGCCAACTACCCGTTCGCCACCATCGAGCCCAACGTCGGCGTCGTCGGCGTCCCGGACGAGCGGCTGACCAAGCTCGCCGAGATCTTCGGCTCGCAGCGCATCCTCCCGGCCACCGTCGACTTCGTGGACATCGCGGGCATCGTCCGCGGCGCCAGCGAGGGCGAGGGCCTGGGCAACAAGTTCCTCGCGAACATCCGGGAGTCGGACGCGATCTGCCAGGTCGTGCGCGCCTTCACCGACCCGGACGTGGTGCACGTGGACGGCAAGGTGTCGCCCAAGGACGACATCGAGACCATCCACACCGAGCTGATCCTGGCCGACCTCCAGACCGTCGAGAAGGTCCTGCCCCGGCTCCAGAAGGAGGCGCGCCTCAAGAAGGACACCGCGCCCGTGCTGGCCGCCGCCGAGGCCGCCCAGGCGATCCTGGAGACCGGCAAGACCCTCTTCGAGGCCGGCTTCGACACCGCCCCGATCCGCGAGCTGCACCTGCTGACCGCCAAGCCCTTCCTCTACGTCTTCAACGTGGACGAGGACGAGCTGGCCGACGAGGACTTCAAGCGGGCCCAGCGCGAGCTGGTCGCCCCGGCCGAGGCGATCTTCCTCAACGCCAAGATCGAGTCCGAGCTGATCGAGCTGGACGACGCCGAGGCCCTGGAACTCCTCCAGTCCATGGGCCAGGAGGAGCCCGGCCTCGCCACCCTCGCCCGGGTCGGCTTCAACACCCTCGGCCTGCAGACCTACCTCACCGCCGGCCCCAAGGAATCCCGCGCCTGGACCATCAAGAAGGGCGCCACCGCCCCCGAGGCCGCCGGTGTGATCCACACCGACTTCCAGAAGGGCTTCATCAAGGCCGAGGTCATCTCCTTCACCGACCTCGTCGAGACCGGCTCCCTCCCCGAGGCCCGCGCCAAGGGCAAGGCCCGCATCGAGGGCAAGGACTACATCATGCAGGACGGCGACGTCGTGGAGTTCCGCTTCAACGTCTGATCAACGCCCGAGTGGTGCGAAGAGGCCGTCCGGTCCGCGGGAGCGCGGGGCGGGCGGCCTCTCGGTGTGTTCCGGCTCGGTGTGTTCCGGGGCGGGTGTGCGGGGGGTCAGCAGACGAAGCCCGGGGAGTTGGACCAGAAGGTCAGGAACGACCAGGTCTGGGCGCCGATGATGCCGTCGACCGTGATCTTGGCGCACACCTGGAAGCGTCGTGTCGCGGCGTCCGTCACCGGGCCGAATTCGCCGTCCACGAGGAGTTTCTCGCCGGTCAGCGAGGAGTTGAGGTAGCACTGCGCCTGCTTCACCGCGTCGCCGGACGCGCCCTTCTTGAGGGTCGGCCGGGCGGTGGTGAAGTTGCAGAGCTGGGTCGGCGTGTTCTCCGGCACGGTGGGAATCCTCCGTCGATCGTGTGCGAATGGATGAGTGGCCCGGCCAGGCGTTCTCAGGGAAACACAGGTCCCGGCCGGGCGCAGTCCGTGCCCGCGCGCCGTTCCGGCGGCCGGAGTACGCCGGAGTACTGGGGGAGATCTCAGGGTTGACGGCCTCGGGCGGTCTGCTGGTTGACTGACGATCAGCTTCTTGATGATCACTTGGGGGGATCGCATGGCGAACGGGGACGTGGCGCGGGTCGGGCGGCGGGCGGTGCTCGGCGGGGCCGCGGTGGCCGGTGCCGGCGCGGTGCTGGGGGTCGGGGCCGGTACGGCCGGGGCGGAGTCGGTCGGGCGGCGGAATCCGGTCGACCAGGCGGCGGTGGACGCCGTGGTGGGGCGGCTGGAGGGCGAACTCGTCGCGCTGCGGCGGGCGCTGTACGAGAAGCCGCAGACCACGGGCGCGGAGACGTACGCCGCCGGGGAGGTCGCGCGGCGGCTGCGGGCGGCGGGGTTGGAGGTGACCGCCGGGATCGGCGCGACCACCCTGCCGGACGGGACGCCGGTGCCCGGGACCGGGGTGGTAGCGGTGCTGCGCGGGGCGCGACCGGGCCGGACGGTGGCCTACCGGGCGGACATGGACGCGGTGCCGGGCGACGGGATCATGCCGCAGAAGAAGGGCCGGCCGGCGGCGCACGCCTGCGGGCACGACATCCACACCGCGGTCGGGGTGGGCGTCGCGCTGACGCTGGCCCGGCTGCGGCACCGGCTGAGCGGCACGGTGGTCTTCTTCTTCCAGGCGGGGGAGGAGCTCCTGGTGGGCGCCCGGGCGATGATCGCGCAGGGGTGGCTGGAGCGGACCGGCGTCGAGGAGATCCACGCCCTGCACACCGGGCCGTACCCGGTCGGGCAGTTCGCGGTGACGCCGGGCAGCGGGCTGCCGGGCCAGGACTGGGTGAACATCGCGATCGGCGGTCCGGACGCGGCCGCGGCGGCGGCCCGGCTGGTGGGCGGGATCGCCGCGCTCGGCACGGTGCCGCTGCCGCGGGTCCCCGCGGAGCTGGAGGCCATGGTCCGGGACGTGCAGACGCCGGACGGGCCGCTGGCCCGCTTCCTGGTGACCGGCGCGCGGGTGGCGCCGGCGCCGGACGCCGAGGGGCGGGCGGTCGTCGAGGCGAAGTTCCGGTGCTGGCCGCCGGAGCGGGACGCCGAGGTGCGGGAGGAGTTCCGCCGGCTGGCGCAGACGTACCCGGGGGCGGTGGTCACGTACCCGCGGGACCCGTTCCCGGCGCTGCTCTGCCCGGAGGACGCGGCGAACGCGCTGGCCCGGCGGCTGCGGTGCGAGTTCGGCGCGGGGGCGGTGACGGTGAACCACACCGCCTTCCCGTTCAACGGGGAGGACTTCGCGCTGTTCCTGGAGCGGGTCCCGGGCACCTACAGCTTCCTCGGGGTGCGCACCCCGGGCGCCGGCATCGAGACGAGCTACCCGCACTACGAGACCTTCACACCGGACGAGCGGGCGATCGGCATCGGCGTGCGGGCGATGGCCGGCTGGCTGGCGGACCGCGCCCACCGCTGAGGCGGGGGCGGGGGCCGGTGCGCGAGCGCGCGGGTGCGCGCCGACCCCCGCACGCCGGCCCGGGCCTCAGCCCGGGAGGTGCGCGTTGACCGCGCGGGCCTCCTCCGCCAGTTGCGGCAGCTCGACCACCTCGATGCCGGCCGCCTCCAGCAGTCCGGCGCCCCGGGTCTCGGCGACGAAGGTGGCCGGCTCGCGCCAGGCCACCACCACCCGTGGGACGCCGGCCGCGATCAGCAGTTCGGCGCAGGGCACCGGGCGGGAGGCCCGCTGGCCGCAGGGCTCCAGCGAGCTGTAGACGGTCGCGCCGCGCAGCCGGGGGTCGCCGGCCGGGAGCTTGCCGAGGGCGGCCTCCTCGGCGTGGTTGTGCTCGTCCGCCTCGCGGCTGAAGCCCTCGGCCAGCACCGTGCCGTCGGCGGCGACGACCACCGCGCCGACCGAGAACGCCGTCCGCGAGGGCGGGCAGTGGCGGGAGAGCTCCACGGCCCGGCGGAGGAAGCGGAGGTCGGCGGAGGCGTCGGCGGGGGCGCCGGGGGCGGGGTGGGGCTCGGTCACGGGGCGGGCTCCTTCGGGGCGTACCTGAGCAGGACGACATCGCCCACCGTACGGGCCTCCAGCAGCCGCATCCGCCGGGCCGGGCCGCCGGGGAAGTCCGCCGGGCCGACGAACCGGGGCGCCCGCTCCTGGCCCACCAGCAGCGGGGCCACCACCAGCTGGAGCTCGTCCGCCAGCCCCTGGGCCAGGAACTGGGTGTGCACCCCGCTGCCGCCCTCGACCATCAGCCGCCGCACCCCGCGCGCGCCGAGGTCGTCCAGCACCGCGCCGAGTTCCACCGCCGCGCCGAGCGCGACCACCTCGGCCAGCCCGGCCAGCTCCGGGCGCAGCGCGGCGGCGCCGGCGTCCGTGGTGTAGGCGAGCCGCTCGCCGCCGGTGTGCCAGAACCGCAGCGCGCGGTCCAGCCGGCCGCTCGCGCTGAGCGTCACCTTCAGCGGGTACTCGGGCCGGCCCGCCGCCAGCCGGGCGGCGCGGCGCCCCGGATCGTTGACCAGCAGGCGCGGGTTGTCCGCGCGCAGGGTGTTGCCGCCGACCAGGACCGCGTCGCTGCCGGCCCGTTCGGCGTCCACCCGGTCGAAGTCGGCCGCGCCGGAGAGCAGCAGCCGCTCGGGCGAGGCGTCGTCGAGGAAGCCGTCGAGGGACATCGCGGCGCTCAGCAGGACGAAGGGGCGGGGGCCGGGCATGGGGCGAGCCCTTCAGTGGGTGGGGCGTTCGGTCGGGTGTCGTCCACGGTACGGCCCGGGGCGCCCGGCGGTCGGCGCGGTGATCGGAATGTGAGACGAATCTTCTCGCAATGCGGGACGAGGAGTAGCGTCGGAGACACCGAGGACCCGTCAGATCCCGAGGGGGACGTCACCATGACCGCATCGAAGCCCGCCGTCTACACCCATGGCCACCAGGAGCCCGTGCTGCGCTCGCACCGCTCCCGTACCGTCGAGAACTCCGCGGCCTACCTGCGCGACCACCTGCGCCCCGGGCAGGCCGTGCTGGACATCGGCTGCGGCCCCGGCACCATCACCGCCGACCTGGCCGAACTGGTCGGCCCGGACGGCCGGGTGGTCGCCGCGGACGCCTCCGCCGAGGTACTGGACGAGGCCGCCCGGTACGTCGCCGGGCGCGGCCTGTCCAACGTCGTGTTCGAGGTCGCCGACGTGCACCACCTGCCGTACGCGGACGGGGAGTTCGACGTGGTGCACGCCCACCAGGTGCTGCAGCACGTGACCGACCCGGTGGGCGCGCTGCGCGAGCTGCGCCGGGTCACCGCCGAGGGCGGCGTGGTCGCCGTCCGGGACGTCGACTACGCGACCATGACCTGGTATCCGGAGGCGCCCGCGCTGGACCGCTGGCTGGAGCTGTACCGGCGGATCGCCCGGCACAACGGCGGGGAGCCGGACGCCGGACGGCGGCTGCTGTCCTGGGCCCGGGAGGCCGGCTTCACCGAGGTCGCCGCCACGTCGAGCAGCTGGACGTACGCGACGCCCGAGCAGCGGGCCTGGTGGGGCGGGCTGTGGGCCGAGCGGATCGTGGACTCCGGGATCGCCCGGGCGGCGGTGGCCGAGGGGTTCGCGGACGAGGCCGAACTGGCCCGGATCGCGGCCGGGTGGCAGGACTGGGCGGCGGACGAGGACGGGTGGTTCGCGATGCTGCACGGGGAGGTGCTGGCCCGGCGCTGAACCGGGCGCGGGCGGTGCGGCGCGGGGGTGGTTCGTGGGGCGGGAAAGCGTGCTCGAGTGTTTCGCAAGATCCGGTAGAGTCGCGCGCCTGTTCCCGTACCCGACGGGCCGCCGCGCTCCGTCCGCGGGCTCCGCGGGTGCCGTCCTGCCGAGTTGTCGCCCGCCTGCCGCGGGCCGGGGGAGATCGCACGTGTCCAAGCCCGAGTCCGACGCCGCTGCCCCGGCGCCCGCGCCCGAGCCGGCGCCCCCCGTCGCGGACGCTCCGTCCGCCGAGGACACCTCCTCCGTCGAGGACGCCGCTCCTGAGCGGGTCGCGCTGACCAAGCCCGCCGCGGGACCGGTGCCGGACCCGAGGATCGAGTACCTGGCGGCGACGCCGGCCGCGCCCCTGCCGACGGCCGAGCCGGCGCCGGAAACCGCGCCCGCACCGGAAGCCGCGCCCGCACCGGAAGCCGCGCCCGAGCCCGCACCGGAAGCCGCGCCCGCACCGCCGGCCGACCCGTGGGCCGCCCCGGCCGCCGCTCCCACGGCCCCCGCCGCCTTCGCCGCCGACCCGTGGGCCGCCCCCACCGGTGGGCTGCCCCCGGCCGACCCCGCCGCGCCGCGGCCGACCGGCTGGGCGGCCGTCGCCCCCGCCTCCCAGAGCGGCTTCCAGCCCGGGTTCGCCTACCCGCCGGCCCCGACCGGCACCAACGGCTTCGCGATCGCCTCGCTGGCCACCGCCCTGTTCTGCCTGTGGCCGCTGGCGCTCGTCTTCGCGATCGTCGCGCTGGTCCAGATACCCCGCCGGAACCAGAAGGGCCGGGGCCTGGCGGTCTCCGGCCTGGTCCTCAGCGTCTTCGCGGTGATCGTCTCCCTGGTCGCGTTCATCGGGCTCGCCGCGCTCGGCCTCGACGAGGAGCGCTACGGCGACGCCCGCCGCGGACCGAAGGGCTCGGTGGCCGTCAACGACCTGAAGGCCGGGGACTGCTTCAACCAGCCGCCCGTCAGCCCCGGCCGGGACTCGGAGTCCGCCGGGATCTACTGGGTCCGCGTGGTGCCCTGTTCCGCGCCGCACCACGCCGAGGTCGCGGGCGTCACCGTCCTCGCGGGCCGGGGCGCCGAGTACCCCACCCGGAGCGAGATGAGCGCCGGCGCCGAGAAGCTCTGCGCCCCGGTGCGCGACGAGTACGCGCTCGACTCCTGGCTCGTCCCCGACGGGATGGACGGGTACTACTACTACCCGAGCGTCAACGGCTGGGCGACCGGCGACCGCCGGGTGACCTGCACCTTCCAGGACGAGCAGCGGCAGCACACCGGCAGCGTCCACACCGACCGGACCAAGCTCACCCAGGCCCAGCGCACCTACCTGGACGCGGTGCTCGCCTACAACAACGCGCTGTTCGCCGAGCCGGAGAAGGACGTCGAGGAGGCGCCCGCCGACTACCGCGCCTGGGCGAAGACGATGGCCGCCGCGTGCCGCAAGGAGGTCACGGAGCTCTCGGCCAACGGGATCGACTGGCCCGAGGGCGCCAGGGCCAAGCTGGTCGAGCTGGGCGCGAACAAGCTGGACGCCGCCAACGCCTGGGACACCGCGGCCAAGACGACGGACCCGGAGGCCCTGGACCGCGAGGTCGCCAAGGCGCGGGCGCTGTCCACCAAGAGCGCCAAGCTCGCGGTGGACATCCGGCGCGCGCTGGGGCTGTCGACCGGCGAGCAGGCCGCCGACATCCGGGTCTGATCCCCGGCCCGGGCCCGGCCCGGCTGCTGCCTTACCGGCTGTTAACAGCGCCCGTACCGGGCGGTAGCGAACCGGGCGTAGCGTCCCGAGAAGCCCCGGCCCCGACCCGACCCCCACGCGGGTCGGCGCCGGGGCCCCGGGGGCGCGCCCCCGGACCCGACCTAGCCTGGACCGCATGGACACCTTTCGGGTGATGCGGCAGGACGACAACGGCAATCGCTTCCTGGTCGTCGGCGGGATCGAGCGGGAGGCGGCCGAACGGCTCGCGGCGGAGTTCGAGGCGCGCGGCCACAAGCAGCTGTACCGGGTCGAGGCCGAGCCCGCGGGCGCCTCCGAGGCGCGGGGACCGCGCGGGTGAACGGCACGCCGTAAGGTCGACGTCCATGGATGAGGCCATGGAGCGGTCGGCGGCAGCCGCCGACCCCGCAGCGGAGAACCGGATCGTCGTCGGCGGCGCGCTGATCCACCGGGGGCGGGTGCTCGCCGCGCGGCGCAGCAGGCCCGCCGAGGTGGCCGGGCGCTGGGAGTTCCCGGGCGGCAAGGCCGAGCCCGGTGAGACCGAGACCGAGGCGCTGGAGCGCGAGCTGATGGAGGAGCTGGGGGTCAGGGCCCGGGCGCTGACCCGGCTGCCTGGCGCGTGGCTGGTGCGGCCCGGTCTGGAGCTGCGGCTCTGGGCGGCCGAGCTGCTCTCCGGCGAGCCGCGCCCGCTCCTGGAGCACGACGAGCTGCGCTGGCTGGGCGCCGCCGAGCTGGCCGACGTCGACTGGCTCGACCACGACCGCGAGGTCCTGCCCGAGGTCGCCCGCCTCCTCACCACCGCCTGAGCCCGTCACCCCCCGAACCCGAACGGCGCGCGACGCGTGCGGTGGCCGTCCGGCAATCGGAAAGGCCGAAGCGGCGGTCGGGATAGCCTTGGTCCTGCTGGGTATGTCACTTTTCGGTACCATTCGTCACCATCGGTGAGCCGCCCCAGCCGGCGACGCCGATCCCGAGCAGAGCCGGAGGCCCCGTCGGTGTCGAGGACCGGGAACGGCGGCGGGGGAGCGCGTCGGGCGGGCACCGGGGGGAGCGCCGCCGCCCGCGCCCGGCTGCGGCGCGGCGCGAACCGCGCCGTGGCGGGCACCCGGGCCGACGCCCGGGGGGTGCGCCCGTCGCCGGCCCGGAGGCGCGGCGAGGGCGGCCCCGAGGCCCCGGAGGCGGCGCGGCCCGCGCCGTCCCTGACGGTGCCCGACGCGGCCCCGCCGCCCGGCGTACGCAGCCGCCCGGGCCGGCCGTTCCCCGGCGGACCGCGCGCCGTCCCGGAGGCCCCCGGCCGGGCCGGCCCAAGCACCGGAACCGGAACCGCCGAGGGCACCGGCGGCAGCCTCTTCGACGTGGTCAAGGTGGCCATCGCGATCCTCGACACCGCCGGGCGGGTGGTGCTCTGGAGCCCGGCCGCCGAGGAACTCCTCGGCTGGCCGAGCGAGCTGCTGGTCGGGCGCCGGATCGACGAGCTGATCCCCGACGAGGACCAGGTGTCCCGGATCCGGGCCGCGATCCGGGACACCCTGAAGCACGGCCGCTGGTCCGGCCCGGCCGAGCTGCGCGACCGCGACGGCGTTCCGGTGCTGGTCGACGCCCGGATCTCGCTCCTGGTGGACGGCGACGGCACGCCGTTTCTGCAGGTCAACCTGGCCGAGGCGGCGGCCGTCCGGGCGGTGGAGCGCGACCTCGCGGTGCGGGACGCGCTGTTCGAGCAGTCCCCGCTGGGCATCGCGATCCTCGACACCGAGCTGCGCTACACCGCCGTCAACCACACCCTCGCCGAGATGAACGGCGTGGTGCCGGAGGAGCACGTCGGCCGCACCACCGGCGAGACCCTGCCGGAGCGGGCCGCCGACGAGATCACCGCGATCCAGCGCCAGGTGCTGGCCACCGGCGAGCCGGTCATCGACGTCACGCTCGCCTCGCCGGTCACCGCCCGCTCGGGGTACCGCTCGATCTCCTACAGCCGGATGACCGACCGCTCCGGGCGGGTCCTCGGCATCTCCGGCACCGTAATGGACGTGACCGAGCGTTACCGGGCTGTCTCCAAGGTCGAGCACGCCCGCCGTCGGCTCTCGCTGCTCAACGAGTTCGGCTCCCGCGTCGGTGACCTGCTGGACGCCTCCCGGATCGCGCAGGAGCTGGCCACCGCGGTGGTCCCCCGGCTGACCGACCACGCCGCCGTCATCCTGCTCCAGGCCGTCGCGCACGGTGACGACCTGCCCCGACACGGCCACGACCGCCGCACCTCGCTGCTCCAGCTCGGCACGGCCTCCGTCCAGGAGGGCCCCGAGGTGGAGGTGATGCTGCGGCGCGGCGCCCGGATCACCTTCGCCGAGGACTCCGCCTGCGGCCGGGTGCTGCGCACCGGAGTCCCCGAGCTGCTCTCCGGCGCCGACCGGCTCAGCGACGTCACCTACGCCGGCGACCCGAAGATGCAGGCGGCGTACGACCTGGGTGTGCACGCGATGCTGGTGGTGCCGCTGCGGGCCCGGGGCATCGTGATCGGCCTGCTGCTGGTCAGCCGGGCCGGCTACCGCGAGGGCTTCGACCGGGACGACCTGGCGTTCACCGTCGAGCTGGCCGACCGGGCGGGCTCCTCGCTGGACAACGCCCGGCTCTACGCCCGGGAGCGTACCGCCGCCCTCACCCTCCAGCGCACCCTGCTGCCGCAGCAGGTGCCGCAGCCGACCGGCGTCGAGGTCGCCTACCGGTACGTGCCCGGGAGTATCGGCACCGAGGTCGGCGGCGACTGGTTCGACGTCATCCCGCTGCCCGGCGACCGCACCGCGCTGGTGGTCGGCGACGTGATGGGGCACGGCCTGCGGGCCGCCGCGACCATGGGCCGGCTGCGTACCGCCGTCCGGGTGCTGGCCGCCCTCGACCTGCCGCCGGACGTGCTGCTGCGGCACGTCCACGAGCTGACCGACGACCTCGCCCAGGGGCCGGACGAGGCGCTGCTCGCCACCTGCGTGTACGCGGTGTTCGACCCGGCCACCGCGACCCTGACGGTCGCCAAGGCCGGCCACATCCCGCCGGTGCTGGTGGTGCCGGGGGAGGAGGCGGACGGGCCGACCCGCACCGGCAGCCCGCTGCCCGGCGGCGGCGGCCGGATCCTGGAGCTGCCCTCGGGCGCCCCGCTCGGGGTCGGCGGCGTCCCGTTCGAGTCGGTCGAGCTGAAGATCCCCGAGGGCAGTCTGCTGGCGCTCTGCACCGACGGCCTGGTGGAGTCCCGGGACAAGGACCTGGACGTGGGGCTCGGCCGGCTGGTGACAGTGCTCCAGGAGCCCTACGCGTCGATCCAGGCGGCCTGCGAGGCGGTGCTGGACACCATGGAGCAGGGCCGCGAGCCCGACGACGTGGCGCTGCTGCTGGCCCGGCTCGGCCACGGGCAGTCCGGCACCCCGACGGCCGGCTGGACCCTGCCGGCCGAGCCGACCGCGGTGGCCCGGGCCCGTCGGCTGGTCCGCGCGACGCTGGCCGAGTGGGGCGTCGAGGCGCTCACCGACACCGCCGAGCTGCTGGTCAGCGAGCTGGTCACGAACGCCGTCCGGTACGCGAGCGCGCCGATCGGGGTGCGCCTGACGCTCGGTGAGACGCTGCTGGTGGAGATCTCCGACCCGCTCCCGGACCCGCCGCGCGAGCGGCACGCGGCCGAGGCGGACGAGGGCGGGCGCGGTCTGGAGCTGGTCGCCCGGCTGGCGCTGCACTGGGGGGCCAGGGCCGAGGGGATGGGCAAGGTGGTCTGGTTCGAACAGGCGCTGCCGGGCAGCCCGCAGACCGAGTAACGGCCGGACGTCCGGGCGGAGTTCCGGACGGAGGTCCGGACGGAGGTCCGGACGGGGGCGGTGCGGGGGCGGTGCGGGGGACGGCCGCGCGACGCCGGGCGCGGAAACGTTGCTGCATATGCCACCGGAGGCCCCCGGGGGAGCGCGCGCTCCGGCAGGGGGCGCGAGCGTGGCACTGTGGTTGCGCGGGCGGTAGGACAAAAACCTTCGCCCGATCTGATGTTGTGATGTTGAGGGCGTGTGAACGGACCCCTCGATGATGAATACTCGGTCTTCTCGACATCCGGACGGTCGCGGGTTTGGAGGGGTCGGTCCGTGAACAGCACCCCGGCGCGCAATGCGCCGAGCAGCAGCGGTCATGCCGCTGTACCCGGGCAGGCTGGCGCCCAACCCGTGCCTGCCCCCGCCCAGCACCTGCCGGCACCCGTCCGGGCCGCCGCCCGGCCGGTCGCCGAGGGGCAGCGCTGGGGCGCCGGGGATCCGGGCTCGATCTACGACTACATCCGGGTCGCGACCTTCGCGATCGGCCCCGACGGCCGGATCAGCCAGTGGAGCGGGCGCGCCGCCGAGTTCTTCGGCGTCCCCGCCGTCGAGGCGGTCGGCGCCGACCCGGTGACCACCTTCGTCCCGCGCGAGCTCTGGCAGCGCGGCCGGACCAGGCTGGAGCGCACCCTGGCCGGCGAGGAGTGGGTCGGCACCACCCCGTACCGGCACGCCGACGGCGGGGAGGGGCTCGCCGAGCTCTACCTCATGCCGGACAGCGCGCTGCCCACCGCCGGTGCCACCTGCCTCGCGGTCGACCTCGGCCGGCTCCGCCGGATCGAGACGGACCTGGCCGCCTCGGAGGCTGTTTTCGGCCAAACTCCGACGGGTTTCGTCCTTTTTGACGACCGGCTCCGCCTCCAGCGGGTCAACGACGCGTTCGCCTCCGGAATGGGCCTGGCCCCCACCGATCTGGAGGGCCTCACCCCGCACGACATCTTCCCCGGCCCCGAGGCCGACCGGCTCACCGCCGCCCTGCGCAAGGTCCTCGCCAGCGGCGAGCCGGTCTTCGACCTGCGCTTCCACGCCGCCGTCCCGACCCGCGAGGGCAACCGGCTCTGGGCCGTCTCGCTCTACCGCCTCAACGGCCCGGCCAGCCAGCCGATGGGCGTCGCCGGGCAGGTCTCCGACGTCACCAGCCGGCACGTCGCCGAACGCGAGGCCGACGGCGTCCGCCGCAACCTCGCGCTGCTCAACGAGGCCAGCGCCCACATCGGCTCCACCCTCGACCTGGAGACCACCGCCAAGGAGCTGCTGGACGTCGTCGTCCCGCCGTTCTGCGACCTCGCCACCGTCGACCTGTACACCGCGCTGCTCTCCGGCGAGACCGTGCCCAGCGCCGGCCGGCTCGGCGACACGGTGCTCACCGACGGCAGCGGCGAACTGCGCCGGGTCGCCGTCTCCAGCGTGGTCGGCGGCGCCTCCTCGGTGCTCGGCTCGGTCACCGGCCTGCCCATCGCGGAGGCCGGCGGCACCCTCTGCTACCCGCGCCGCTCCCCGCACGCCCGAGCCCTGCGGACCGGGCGCAGCGTCATCCCCGAGCCCGGCCCCGACCCGCTGCTGCGCTCCACCCTGGTCGTCCCGCTGGTCGCCCGCGACCAGGTGCTCGGCCTGGTCCAGCTCTCCCGGGCGATCGGCAGCGAGCCCTTCGACGCCCGTGACGTCGCGATCGCCGAGGAGCTCGTCGCCCGCGCCGCCGTCTGCATCGACAACGCCCGGCTCTACCGCCGCGAGCACGAGCGCGCGCTGATCCTCCAGCGCAGCCTGCTGCCCCCGGGCAACCCGGCCGCCAGCGGCCTGGAGATCGCCTGCCGCTACCTGCCCAGCAACAACAACACCGAGGTCGGCGGCGACTGGTTCGACGTCATCCCGCTGCCCGGCAACCGCACCGCGCTGGTCATCGGCGACGTGATGGGCCGCGGCCTGCGCGCCGCCGTCGCCATGGGCCAGCTGCGCACCGCCGTCCGCACCCTGGCGATGCTCGACCTCGACCCGGCCGAGGTGCTCACCGCCCTGGACGAGATCGCCCGCGGGCTCGGCGACGACTCGGTGCCGGCCGGTCCGCCCACCGCGTACGGGCGGCTCACCTCGACGGCCGACGAGGAGGCCCGCGAGGTCTACCTGGCGACCTGCGTCTACGCGGTCTACGACGCCGTCACCCGGCGCTGCATCTTCGCCAATGCCGGCCACCTGCCGCCGGTGCTGCTCAGCCCCGGCGAGCGCGCCCGGATGCTCGACGTGCCGCCCGGCCTGCCGCTCGGCGTCGGCGGCGAGCCCTTCGAGGAGGTCGAGCTGACCCTGCCGGACGGCGCCGTGCTGGGCCTCTACACCGACGGCCTGGTGGAGAGCCGCAAGCACCAGCTGGACGAGGGCCTGAAGGCCTTCCGCGCCGCGCTCTCCGCCGACGGCAAGGGCCTGGAGGACCTCTGCGACCACGTCCTCGGCGAGCTCAACCCGCACCACGGCGAGGACGACATCGCCCTGCTGATGGCCCGGGTGCACGCCTTCCCGGCGGACGCGGTCGGCCAGTGGTTCCTGCCCCCCGAGCCCACCTCGGTCGCCAAGGCCCGCGAGGCCGCGTGCAGCTGGCTGCTCGCCCGCGGCCTGGACGAGCTGGTCGACACCACCGAGCTGCTGGTCAGCGAGCTGGTCACCAACGCCCTGCGGCACGGCCGGGGCGAGATCCGGCTGCGGCTGCTGCGCGACCGGACCATGGTCTGCGAGGTCTGGGACGACGGCTACGCCCAGCCCCGGCAGCGGCGCGCCCACGAGACCGACGAGGGCGGGCGCGGGCTCCAGCTGGTCAGCCTGCTCGCCGAGCGCTGGGGCAGCCGGCGCACGCCCAAGGGCAAGATCGTCTGGTTCGAACTGGGCCTGTAGGCCACCCCCGGCCCCGGGCCGGGCGTACCGCCGATCGGGTGCCGCGCCCGGTCGGCCGCCGTGTCGGCGCCGCCCGGGGCCGGGCGGCGGCGTTCGATGGCCGCCATGCGCGCCCGCCTCCCCGTCGCAGCCGCCGCGCTGCTGCTCGCCCTCGGTGCCACGGCCGGCTGCCTCGGCGGCCCCGACCCGGCCCGCACCGCCCGGACCCCCGATCCCGCGCCGCCCGCCCCCGCCGCCGTCACCGGGGACGTCCGCCCGGCCGACCGGGCCGCCGTCGCGGACGGCGGCGCGCTGCGCTGGGCCGTCGACGCCGTGCCGGCCACCCTGAACGTCTACCAGCCCACCGCCACCGCCGACTCCGCGCTGCTCGCGCAGGCCCTCTACCCGGCGCTGTTCCGGCCGGACGCGCACGGCGAGTGGACCGCGGACGCGGACTACCTGACCGCCGCCGAGGCCACCCCGCCCGGCCAGCAGCCCCAGGTGGTCACCTACCACCTCAACCCGCGCGCGGTCTGGAGCGACGGCACCCCGCTCTCCGCCGCCGACTTCATCGCCCAGCGGGCCGCGCTCTCCGGCCTGGACCCGGCCTACACCGCCGCCCGGCCCGCCGGCTACGCGGCCATCGACTCCATCGTCCAGGGCGCCGACCCGCACGAGGTCCGGGTCACCTTCCGCCGCCCCTGCGGCGAGTGGCGCGCCCTGTTCGGCCCGCTCTACCCCGCCGCCGAGACCGCCACCGCCGCCGCCTTCGGCCGCCCGCTGCCCGGCGGCGCCGCCCACCCGACCGCCGGCCCCTTCCTGGTCTCCGGCTACGACCCGGCCGCCGGACGGGCCACCCTGGTCCGCAACCCGTACTGGTGGGGCGAGCCGGCCAAGGCCGACCGGATCGACTTCCTCGCCACCCCCGCCGACCGGCGCGGCCCGGACCTCGCCGAGGGCCGGCTGGACCTCGCCCCGCTGACCACCGCGGTCGACCGCGCCGGCGCCGACCCCGCCGAGGCGGTGCGCCGGGCCGAGGCACTGCCCGGCACCGCCCTGCACCGGGCGGCCGGCACCGGCCTCACCCAGCTCACCCTCAACGCCGCCCGCGAACCGCTCACCGACCCGCTGCTGCGCCGCGCCCTGGCCCACGCCGTCGACCGGCGGCACGCCGCCGACGCCGCGCTCACCCCGCTCGGGCTGCCGGCCGCGCCGCTCGGCCACCACCTGCTGGCCGGCGACCAGGCCGGCTACCGGGACAACGCCGACGCGCTGGGCACCGCCGACCCCGGGCGGATGCTGGACGCGGCGGGCTGGAAGCGGCCCTCCCGCGGCGGCACCCGGGCCCGGGGCGGCCGCCCGCTGGCGCTCGGCCTGCTGGTCCCGGCGGGCTCGGCGACCCTCCGGCGGGCGGCCGACGCGGTGGCGGCCGACCTCGGCGCGGCCGGGGTGGCCGTCCGGGTGACGGAGGCGCCGCCGGAGGCCTTCCTCCGCGACCACCTGGCCACCGGGGAGTACGACCTCGCCCTGTTCTCCTGGCCGGCCGGCTCCGACCCGGCCGGCGAGCAGCGGCCCGTCTACGCCAAGCCCCGCCCCGGCCCGGACGGCACCCCGGTGCCCGGCAGCAACTACGCCCGGGCCGGGACGGAGGAGATCGACCGCCTCTTCGACCGCGCCGCCGCCGAGCCCGACCCGGCCGCCCGTCGGGCCCTCCTCCAGGAGGCCGACGTGCGGATCTGGCAGCTGGGCCACTCCGTGCCGCTCTTCCAGCGCCCGGAGCTGCTGGCGGTCCGCGAGGGCGTGGCGGGCGCCGGGGTGTGGGGTTTCAGCCGCCCGCGCCTCCAGGACATCGGGTGGTCGACGGGCTGACCGCGGGCCGAAGGCCCGGTGAAAACGGGTCGCCCAGCTGTGATCTTGATCCCCCGGAACCGCCCGTTTCGGCCGAGCTGGGCCGTTCCCCGTACGATAGGAGGAAGCCGTGGCATGTCCTGCCCGGCGGGTGGACCGGTAGTAGCAGGCGGAACGGGCGGCGGCGACCAACAGTGGTCGCAAGTGCGCGTCACGCAGCCGGGCGCCGAAACCCACGATTCCGGGAGAATCCGCTAGGCATGCCCACGCGCAACGACATCCGTAACGTCGCCATCGTCGCCCACGTCGACCACGGCAAGACCACCCTGGTTGACGCCATGCTCAAGCAGGCCGGAGCCTTCGCTGCCCACCAGCAGCTGGACGACCGGATGATGGACTCCAACGACCTCGAGCGCGAGAAGGGCATCACCATTCTCGCGAAGAACACCGCGGTCAAGTACCACCCGAAGGAAGGTGGCGCGCCGATCACCATCAACATCATCGACACCCCGGGCCACGCCGACTTCGGTGGCGAGGTCGAGCGCGGTCTGTCGATGGTGGACGCCGTCGTCCTCCTGGTCGACGCCTCCGAGGGGCCGCTCCCGCAGACCCGCTTCGTGCTCCGCAAGGCACTGACGGCCAAGCTGCCGGTCATCCTCTGCATCAACAAGACCGACCGTCCGGACTCCCGGATCGACGAGGTCATCAACGAGACCTACGACCTCTTCCTGGACCTCGACGCCACCGAGGACCAGATCGAGTTCCCGATCGTCTACGCCTGTGCGCGTGACGGCGTCGCCTCGATGACCAAGCCGGAGAACGGCACCGTGCCGGCCGACAGCGACTCGCTGGAGCCGTTCTTCTCCACCATCCTGGAGCACGTCCCGGCCCCGACCTACGACGAGGACGCGCCGCTCCAGGCCCACGTCACCAACCTGGACGCAGACAACTTCCTCGGCCGTATCGCGCTCTGCCGCGTCGAGCAGGGTGAGCTGCGCAAGGGCCAGCAGGTCGCGTGGATGAAGCGGGACGGCTCGGTCCAGCAGGTCAAGATCACCGAGCTGCTGATGACCGAGGCGCTCACCCGCAAGCCGGCCGAGGTGGCCGGCCCCGGCGACATCTGCGCCGTCGCGGGCATCCCGGAGATCATGATCGGCGAGACCCTGGCCGACCTGGAGAACCCGGTCGCTCTGCCACTCATCACGGTGGACGAGCCGGCCATTTCGATGGTCATCGGCACCAACACCTCGCCGCTGGTCGGCAAGGGCGGCAAGGGCCACAAGGTCACCGCCCGCATGGTGAAGGACCGCCTGGACCGCGAGCTGATCGGTAACGTCTCGCTCCGCGTGCTGCCGACCGGGCGTCCGGACGCCTGGGAGGTCCAGGGCCGTGGCGAGCTGGCGCTGGCCATCCTGGTCGAGACCATGCGCCGGGAGCTGTTCGAGCTGACCGTCGGCAAGCCGCAGGTCGTCACCAAGGTCATCAACGGCAAGACCCACGAGCCGGTCGAGCGGATGACCATCGACAGCCCCGAGGAGTACCTCGGCGCGATCACCCAGCTGATGGCGACCCGCAAGGGCCGCATGGAGACCATGACGAACCACGGCTCCGGCTGGGTCCGCATGGAGTTCATCGTCCCGTCGCGCGGCCTGATCGGCTTCCGCACCCAGTTCCTGACCGACACCCGCGGCACCGGCATCGCGCACAGCATCTTCGAGGGCCACGAGCCGTGGTTCGGCGAGCTGCGGATGCGCAACAACGGTTCGTTGGTGGCGGACCGTGCGGGCGTCGTGACGCCGTTCGCGATGATGGGCATCCAGGAGCGCGGCACGCTCTTCGTCGAGCCCACCACCGAGGTGTACGAGGGCATGATCGTCGGCGAGAACTCGCGCCAGGACGACATGGACATCAACATCACCAAGGAGAAGAAGCTCACCAACATGCGTGCCGCTTCCTCCGACACCACCGAGAACCTGGTGCCGCCGCGCAAGCTCTCGCTGGAGCAGTCGCTGGAGTTCTGCCGCGAGGACGAGTGCATCGAGGTGACCCCGGAGACCGTGCGCATCCGTAAGGTCGTCCTGGACCAGAAGGAGCGCGGCCGTTCTGCTTCGCGCGCCAAGAAGGCCTGACGCCCGGGTTTAAAAGGCCCTTGGCCTGAACCGATCGCCCCCCTTTCCACTGGAGAGGGGGGTGATCGTTTTCAACTACTCCAAGTTGTCGACGCGCGTATAAACGGAATAGCGATTACCACGGTCAGGTGTCCGCTGAGCGAACGTAACAGTCCGTCATTCATGACGACTGTCCGGTTGATGCCTGTCTGAGTATGTCTTATATGTCCGATTTTCGAAACTTACCGACCGTTCATGTGACCTAATTGAGATCGGCATTGGTCACTTTCGTGTCCGTCGGTGACACATAGTGGGTGCAGTCAGCCTCGGGTCAAGGGTTAACGCGCAGGGGTGCGCGCCGAAACCCCGAGCGCGGACGGCACGGCGGACCGGATCAACCGCCCGCAGTGCTCTCCTCGTTGGAAAGTCGAATTCAGGAGGCATCCCCCCATGCGCGGTGCAACCCAGACCAAGTGGCTCGTCGCGGCGACCGCGATCGCCCTCACGGCGACCGCTTGCAGCACCAGCTCGAAGAGCAGTGACAGCGCCGCGTCCGGTGGTGGCACCATTGCCGTCCAGCTCGGTGAGCCGCAGCACGGTCTGGTGCCGCAGAACACCGCCGAGTCCGAGGGCACCGAGGTCGAGAACGCCCTCTTCGCCGGCCTGATCGACTACGACTTCAAGACCAACGCCCCGACCCTGCGCGTGGCCGAGTCGATCGAGACCACCGACAGCAAGGTCTGGACGATCAAGCTGAAGGACGGCTACACCTTCCACAACGGTGAGAAGGTCACCGCCAAGTCCTTCGTCAAGGCCTGGAACTGGGGCGCCAACCAGGACAACGCCGCCGAGGGCCTGCCCTTCTTCGCGAAGATCGAGGGCTCCGACGAGCTGGCCCCGGGCAAGGACAAGAAGCCCACCGCCACGGAGCTCTCGGGCCTGAAGGTCGTCGACGACAAGACCTTCACCGTCACCCTGAAGGCGCCGTTCTCGCAGTTCAAGACGATGCTCGGGTACAACCCGTTCTACCCGCTGCCGGAGGCGTTCTACGCCGACCCGAAGGGCTTCGGCGACAAGCCGATCGGCAACGGCCCGTTCGAGATGGACGGCAGCTGGGAGCACAACAAGCAGATCAAGGTCAAGCGCTACGAGAACTTCCCGGCCTCGGACGGCAAGGCGAAGCTCCAGGGCGTCACCTTCAAGATCTACGACAACCTGGACACCGCGTACAACGACCTGCGCGCCGACAACATCCAGGCCACCGACAAGCTGCCGATCTCGGCCATGTCGACCGTCAAGAGCGAGTTCGGCGACCGCTACATCTACAAGCCGGAGTCGGGCGTCGGCTACATCGGCTTCCCGATCGCCACCAACCCGGCCGCCTTCGGCAAGCCGGAGATCCGCAAGGCGATCTCGATGGCGATCGACCGCGAGGCGATCACCAAGACCATCTTCTCGGGCACCCGCGTCCCGGCCGACGACTTCGTCAACCCGCTCATCCCGGGCTACCGCAAGGGCGCCATGGGCGACGCGGCCAAGTACGACCCGGCCAAGGCCAAGGCGCTCTTCACCGAGGCCGGCGGTGTGCCGAACAACACCATCGAGCTGGGCTACAACGCCGACGGTGGCCACAAGGAGTGGATCGAGGCCGTCGGCAACCAGCTGAAGAACAACCTGGGCGTCGAGGTCACCTTCAAGCCGTTCGAGAAGTTCGGCAAGATCCTGGACGCGCTGGGCGACAAGCAGTACTCGGGTGCCTTCCGCATGGCCTGGTCGATGGACTACCCGTCGATCGAGGACTACCTGCGTCCGATCTTCTCCAAGGTCGCGATCGACAACGGCTCCAACTACGGCGGCTACGTCAACGAGAAGTTCGAGACCCTGCTGGACCAGGCCGACCAGGCGAAGACCGACGACGAGGCCATCAAGCTGTACCAGCAGGCCGACGACGTGCTGATCCAGGACCTGCCGTACATCCCGGTGTACACCTACATGTCCTCCGCCGCGTACAGCAAGAAGATCAAGAACTTCGACACCGACGCCCAGGGCCGCATGGACCTGGCCAAGGTCGAGCTCGCAGGCTGATCCGGTAGTCAGACGAACGGGGGCGGGTGGACCGGACTACAGTCCGAGTCCTCCCGCCTCCCTTCCTTGTCCGAAAGTATGGAGGTCTGATGGGCCGCTATGTCATCCGCCGACTGATACAGGCGATCCCTGTTCTGCTCGGTGCGACGCTGCTGATCTACGCGCTGGTCCACTACCTGCCCGGTGACCCGGTGCAGGCGCTGGCCGGCGAGAAGCGAGCCGACCCGATCGTGGCGGAGATGATCCGCCAGAAGTACCACCTGAACGACCCCTTCCTGCTCCAGTACTGGAACTACATCTCGGGGGTCTTCCAGGGGAACCTCGGTGAAAGCCTGACCGGTCGCTCCGTGACCGACATGATCAGTGAGGCGTTCCCGTACACCGTCAACCTCGCCCTGGTCGCCTTCGTCGTCGAAGCGGTCATCGGTGTGCTGGCGGGTGTCATGGCGGCCCTGCGCAAGGGCAAGTTCATCGACCAGCTGGTGCTCATCAGCACGCTGTTCGTGATCTCGATCCCGGTCTTCGTCACCGGCTTCGTCCTCCAGCTGCTGCTGGGTGTGAAGCTGAAGAACGACTACGGCTTCGACTTCTTCCCGGTCTCCTTCAACGAGGAGGACGGACTGCGGGCGTACCTGCTGCCGGCCTTCGTGCTGGCGTCCACCTCGCTCGCGTACGTCGCCCGACTGACCCGCACCAGCCTGATGGAGACCATGCGCGCGGACTACGTCCGCACCGCGGTCGCCAAGGGCCTGAAGCGCCGTCGGGTGATCGGCCGTCACGCCCTGCGCAACGCGCTGATCCCGATCGTCACCTTCCTCGGTGCCGACCTGGGCGGCCTGATGGGTGGTGCGGTCATCACCGAGAAGATCTTCAACATGCACGGCATCGGCGGCCTGCTCGCCCAGTCCGTGTACCAGAAGCAGGGCACGGTGATCGTCGGCATGGTCACCCTGCTGGTGATGATCTACCTCATCACCACCCTGCTCGTGGACCTGCTGTACGCCGTGCTCGACCCGAGGATCCGCTATGAGTGACACCATCACCGTGGGCAGCGAGGCCCCGTCCGAGGACAACAGCCCGAAGAACGCCCCGGAGAAGAAGCAGAAGCCGGAGCGGGTGGCCAGCCTCTGGACGGACGCGCTGGTCGACCTGCGCCGCAATCCGGTCTTCATGATCGGTGCCGCTCTGGTGCTGTTCCTGCTGGTCATGGCGGCCGTGCCGCAGCTGTTCACCGACGGCAGCCCGAACGCCAACAATGCGTGCGACCTGGCCAACTCCCTCAAGCGCCCGAGCGCCGAGCACTGGTTCGGCTTCGACGTGCAGGGCTGCGACGTCTACACCCGTACGGTGTGGGGCGCCCGCAACTCGATCATCGTCGGTGTCCTGACCACGCTGCTGGTCACCGTCGTCGGCGCGCTCCTCGGCCTGCTGGCCGGCTGGAAGGGCGGCATCGTCGACTCGATCCTGTCGCGCTTCACCGAGATCTTCTTCTCGATCCCGCTGCTGCTCGGCGGCATGCTGATCATGTCGATGCTCGGCAAGGGCAACGCCTACACCGTCTCGCTGGTCATGGCCGTCCTCGGCTGGCCGCAGATCTTCCGCATCATGCGCGCCTCGGTGATCTCCAACAAGCACAACGACTACGTGATGGCGGCCCGCGCGCTCGGCGCGAGCAGCGCCCGGATCACCTTCCGGCACATCCTGCCGAACGCCATCGCGCCGGTCATCGTGGTCTCCGCGATCAGCCTGGGTGTCTACATCGGGGCCGAGGCGGCGCTGTCCTACCTCGGCATCGGCGTGCAGTCCCCGGAGATCTCCTGGGGCCTGATGATCAGCGACGCGTCGGTCCGCTTCCTGGCGGCCCCGCACGTCCTGCTCTTCCCGTCGGCCGCGCTGAGCATCACCGTGCTGGCCTTCATCATGCTCGGCGACGCGGTCCGCGACGCCCTCGACCCGAAGCTCCGCTGAGAGAAGAGGTGACGACCCGATGACCACCGTGATCGAGAAGAACCAGAAGAGCGGCCGGCTCGAAGTTGGCACCCCGCTGCTGGAGGTCAAGGACCTCCACGTGGAGTTCCACACCCGGGACGGCGTCGCCAAGGCCGTGAACGGCGTCAACTACTCCGTGGCCGCCGGTGAGACCCTGGCGGTGCTCGGCGAGTCCGGCTCCGGCAAGTCGGTGACCGCCCAGACCATCATGGGCATCCTCGACATGCCGCCCGGCAAGATCAGCCAGGGCCAGATCCTCTTCCGCGGGCAGGACATGCTCACGATGAAGGAGGAGGACCGCCGGCAGATCCGCGGCCAGAAGATCGCGATGATCTTCCAGGACGCGCTCTCCTCGCTGAACCCGGTGATGACCGTCGGCGCCCAGCTCGGCGAGATGTTCCGGGTGCACCGCGGCGCCTCCAAGAAGGAGGCCCGGGAGAAGGCCATCGAGCTGATGGAGCGGGTGCGCATCCCCGCCGCCCGTCAGCGCGTCGGCGACTACCCGCACCAGTTCTCCGGCGGTATGCGCCAGCGCATCATGATCGCCATGGCGCTCTCCATGGAGCCCGACCTGATCATCGCCGACGAGCCCACCACCGCCCTGGACGTCACCGTCCAGGCCCAGGTGATGGACCTGCTCGCGGAGCTGCAGGCCGAGTACAACATGGGCCTGATCCTGATCACCCACGACCTCGGCGTGGTCGCCGACGTCGCGGACAAGATCGCCGTGATGTACGCCGGCCGGATCGTCGAGACCGCCCCGGTGCACGAGCTGTACGCCAACCCGGCGCACCCGTACACCAAGGGCCTGCTCCGCTCGATCCCGCGCCTGGACCAGAAGGGCCAGGAGCTGTACGCGATCAAGGGCCTGCCCCCGAACCTGCTGAAGGTTCCGGCCGGCTGCGCGTTCAACCCCCGCTGTGACGTCGCCACCGACCTGTGCCGCTCGGAGATCCCGACGCTGCACCAGGTGACCGACAAGGACGGCAAGGAGCTCACCGGCCGCCGCAGCGCGTGCCACCTCTGGAAGGAGACCCTCCATGGCTGAGCCCATCCTGGAGGTCAAGGACCTGGTCAAGCACTATCCGCTGACCCAGGGCATCCTGTTCAAGAAGCAGGTCGGCGCCGTCAAGGCCGTCGACGGCGTCTCCTTCGAGCTGGCGAAGGGCGAGACGCTCGGCATCGTCGGCGAGTCCGGCTGTGGCAAGTCCACGCTGGCCAAGGTGCTGATGAACCTGGAGCGGGCCACCTCCGGCGAGGTGCTGTTCAAGGGCGAGGACATCTCCAAGCTGTCCGGCGCGGCGCTCAAGGCCGTCCGCCGGAACATCCAGATGGTGTTCCAGGACCCGTACACCTCGCTGAACCCGCGGATGACGGTCGGCGACATCATCGGCGAGCCCTTCGAGATCCACCCCGAGGTGGCGCCCAAGGGCGACCGCCGCAAGGCGGTCCAGGACCTGCTGGACGTCGTCGGCCTGAACCCGGAGTACATCAACCGGTACCCGCACCAGTTCTCCGGCGGCCAGCGCCAGCGCATCGGCATCGCCCGCGGCCTCGCGCTCAAGCCCGAGATCATCATCTGCGACGAGCCGGTCTCCGCGCTGGACGTGTCCGTCCAGGCCCAGGTGATCAACCTGCTGGAGCAGCTGCAGAACGACTTTGAGCTCTCCTACATGTTCATCGCCCACGACCTCTCCATCGTCCGGCACATCTCCGACCGGGTCGGCGTGATGTACCTCGGCAAGATGGTCGAGATCGGCACGGACGAGGAGATCTACGAGAACGCCACCCACCCGTACACCCAGGCGCTGCTCTCCGCGGTGCCGGTGCCGGACCCGGCGGCGCGCGAGTCCCGCGACCGGATCATCCTGACCGGTGACATCCCCTCGCCGGCCAACCCGCCGTCCGGCTGCCGCTTCCGCACCCGGTGCTGGAAGGCGGAGGAGCGCTGCTCGACCGAGGTCCCGCTGCTCGCGGTGCCCGAGGTGCTGAGCGGTGCGGCCAAGCACCAGTCGGCGTGCCACTTCGCCGCCGTCCGGGAGGCGGCCGCGGTCTGATTCCGCGTCCGATCCGCGACGGATCCGCGCCGGATCCGCCCTGAGGGGCCCGTAGCCGTTCGCGGCACGGGCCCCTCCGGCGTTCCCGGGCCGGGTCGGGGGTGTCAACCGAGGTCAGGCGCCGTGCACCCGTCCGGGGGTACCCGACTCGCGCCGCCATGGTGCCGCGCTTCTCATGGGGTGTGATGCGTCACACACCTTGAGGAGGGACCTCCATGCCCGTGGCCACCCGTGCTCGATGGGTCCTCGCCGCAGCGACATCCGTGGCCCTGGTGGCCAGCGGGTGCAGCAGCGACGGGGGCGGCGGAAGCAGCAGCAGCGGCTCGTCGGACAACAGCAAGACCTTCAGCTATCAGAGCAGTGAGCCGCAGAACCCGCTGCAGCCGGCCAACGCCAACGAGACCGGCGGCGGGCGCATCATCCAGAACCTCTTCAAGGGGCTGGTCGACTACGACCCCTCGAACGCGAAGATCCGGATGCAGGTGGCGGACAAGATCGACACCAGCGACTCGCAGACCTTCAACATCACGCTGAAGGACGGCTGGAAGTTCCACGACGGTACCCCGGTGCACGCCAAGAACTTCGTCGACGCCTGGAACTGGGGCGCGACCACCGCGAACAACCAGATCAACAGCTCCTGGTTCGCCGAGATCGAGGGCTACAAGGACGTCCACCCGGAGAGCGGACAGCCGACCGCGACCAAGATGTCCGGGCTGACCGTCACCGACGACCTGCACTTCACCGTCAAGCTGAGCGGCAAGGTCTCGTACTTCGAGTACAAGCTCGGCTACATCGCCTTCTCCCCGCTGCCGGACGCCTTCTTCAACGACCCCGCCGGGTACGGGCAGAAGCCGGTCGGCAACGGCCCGTACCAGTTCGTCAGCTGGGACCACAACCAGCAGCTGGTCACCAAGGCCTTCCCGGACTACCAGGGCGTGGACAAGCCGAAGAACGGCGGCGTCGTCTTCAAGATGTACAGCACCGCCGAGGCCGCCTACGCCGACCTGCAGTCCAACAACCTGGACGTGATGGACCAGGTGCCGCCCTCCGCCCTGGCCACCTACAAGACCGACCTGGGCGACCGCGCCGTCGACTCCCCGCAGGGCGCCATCCAGAACATCGGCTTCACGCTCTACCAGGCCGACTGGTCCTCCCCGGACAAGGCGAAAGTCCGGCAGGGCCTGTCGATGGGCATCGACCGCGACACCATCACCAAGACGGTGCTCCAGGGCTCGCGCAAGCCGGCCAGCGCCTGGGTGGCCGAGGGCGTCGAGGGCTACAAGGAAGGCCAGTGCGGTGACTTCTGCACGTTCGACCCGGCCAAGGCCAAGCAGCTGGTCACCGAGGGCGGCGGCGTCCCCGGCAACCGGCTGACGATCACCTACAACGCCGACGGCGGCCACAAGGAGTGGGTGGACGCGGTCTGCAACTCGATCCGGCAGAGCACCGGCGTGGACTGCGTGGGCGACCCGAAGCCCGACTTCAAGACCGCCCGCGCGGCGATCACCGGCCACCAGGTCAACGGCGCCTTCCGCACCGGCTGGGTCCAGGACTACCCGCTGAACGCCAACTTCCTGTCCGACGTCTACCGCACCGGCGCCGCGTCCAACGACTTCGGCTACAGCAACCCGGAGTTCGACCAGCTCTCCACCCAGGCCGACGAGGCCGCCAGCGTGGCCGACTCGGCGACCGGCTACCAGAAGGCCGAGGCGGTGCTGCCCAGCGGCATGCCGGCCATCCCGCTCTGGTACTACCGCACCACCTCGGGCTACTCCACCAAGGTCCAGGACGTGAAGTTCGACTCCTTCGGTAACCCGGCCTGGACCCAGGTCGAGGTCAAGGGCTGACGGGCTCTCCCGCGCGGGCCCCGCCCTTCCCGTACGGAGGGCGGGGCCCCGGGCACTCGATCACATCTCCAGGAAGGAGGCTCGAATGGGCAGTTATGTGCTGCGGCGGGTGCTGCAGATGATCCCGGTGTTCTTCGGCACCACGCTGCTGATCTTCCTGATGGTCTACACGCTGCCGGGCGACCCGGTCTCCGCGCTGTTCGGGGACAAGGCCGCGGACCCCGCCGTGGTGGCCAGCATCAAGCACAAGTACTACCTGGACCAGCCGATCTGGAAGCAGTACCTGCACTACATGGGGAACCTCTTCCAGGGCGACTTCGGCACCAGCTTCACCGGCCGCCCGGTCAGCGACATCATGGCGGACGCCTTCCCGGTCACCATCCGGCTGGCCCTGCTGGCCTTCGCCTTCGAGATGGTCTTCGGTCTGCTGCTGGGCCTGCTCTCCGGCCTGAAGCGCGGCAGCGTCCAGGACACCCTGGTGCTGGTGCTCACCCTGCTGGTGATCTCCATCCCGGTCTTCGTGCTGGCGTACATCGCCCAGACGGTGTTCGCCACCAACCTGGGCTGGGTCACCCCGACGGTGCAGGACTCCAAGGACCTCTCCCAGCTGATCCTCCCCGCCATCGTGCTGGGTTCGCTCTCGCTCGCGTTCGTCGCCCGGCTCACCCGGACCTCGATCGGCGAGAACCTGCGGGCCGACTACATGCGTACGGCGGTCGCCAAGGGCCTGCCCCGGCGCACCATCATCACCCGTCACCTGCTGCGCAACTCGCTGATCCCGGTGGTCACCTTCCTCGGCACCGACCTCGGCGCGCTGATGGGCGGCGCGATCGTGACCGAGGGGATCTTCAACGTGCAGGGCGTCGGCAACGTCCTGTACCGGGCGATCAACCAGAAGGAGGGGCCCACCGTGGTCGGCATCGTCACCGTGCTGGTGATCGTCTACCTGGTGGCCTCCCTCGTCGTCGACCTGCTCTACGCGGTCCTGGACCCGAGGATCCGCTATGCCTGACATGCACGACGAGGGCTCCTTCGAACCGCACCCCAAGCCGGGCGTGGACCACCTGGACTACGCCGGCGAGCAGGGCATGGCGGTCGAGCAGGAGACCCTGATCGAGCCGGACCCGGTCAAACGGGAGCAGGCCCGCAGCCTCTGGGGCGACGCCTGGCGGGACCTGCGGCGGCGCCCGATCTTCCTGATCTCGGCGGTGCTGATCGTGCTGCTGGTCGTGATGGCGATCTTCCCCGGGGCGTTCACCGACGCCGACCCGCGCAAGGCCGACCTGGTCAACAACTACCTCAAGCGGCCGGACTGGACGGACTTCTTCGGCGCGGGCTGGTTCGGCTACGACGGCCAGGGCCGGTCCATCTACGCCCGGGTGGTCTACGGCGCCCGGGCCTCGATCACCGTCGGCATCTTCGTGACCGCCACGGTCACCCTGCTCGGCGGGCTGACCGGTATGGTGGCCGGCTACTTCGGCGGCGCCGTGGACGCGGTGCTCTCCCGGATCATCGACATCTTCTTCGGCATCCCGCTGCTGCTCGGCGCGCTGGTGCTGCTGAACGCCTTCGCCACCCGCACGGTGTGGACCGTGGTCGTCGCGCTGGGCGTGCTGGGCTGGACCCAGATCGCCCGCGTCATGCGCGGCGCCGTCCTGACGGTCAAGCAGGCCGACTACGTGATGGCCGGGAAGGCGCTCGGCGCCGGCACCGGTCGGCTGATGTTCCGGCACATCCTGCCGAACGCGGTGGCCCCGGTGATCGTGGTGGCGACCATCGCCCTGGGCGGCTACATCGCCACCGAGGCGACGCTGAGCTTCCTCGGCATCGGCCTGCAGGACCCGACCATCTCCTGGGGCATCGACATCTCCTCCGCCCAGAAGGTGATCCGGACGGCGCCGTTCGTGCTCTTCTTCCCGGCCGCGGCGCTCTCCATCACCGTCCTGGCCTTCATCATGCTGGGCGACGCGGTGCGCGACGCCCTCGACCCGAAGCTTCGCTGAGCGAGGGGACGCATCGTGACCACAGCAGTCGACCCCGGCACGTCCCGCCGGGAGGCCCCGTACGAGGGCCCGTTGCTCGACGTCCGTGACCTGCACGTCGAGTTCGTCACCCGGGACGGGGTGGCGCGGGCGGTCAACGGGGTCAGCTACAGCGTCCGGGCGGGCGAGACGCTGGCGGTGCTCGGCGAGTCCGGCTCGGGCAAGTCGGTCACCGCGCAGGCGATCATGGGCATCCTGGACATGCCGCCGGCCCGCATCCCCCGGGGCGAGATCCGCTTCCGCGGCCAGGACATGCTCAGGATGGACAAGGAGCAGCGGCGGCGGATCCGCGGCCAGAAGATCGCGATGATCTTCCAGGACGCGCTCTCCTCGCTCAACCCGGTGCTGACCGTGGGCTTCCAGCTCGGCGAGATGTTCCGCGCCCACCACAAGAGCTCGCGCAAGGAGGCCAAGGAGAAGGCCGTCGAGCTGATGGACCGGGTGCGCATCCCGGCCGCCAAGGACCGGGTCAACGACTACCCGCACCAGTTCTCCGGCGGTATGCGCCAGCGCATCATGATCGCCATGGCGCTGGCGCTGGAGCCGGACCTGATCATCGCGGACGAGCCCACCACCGCGCTGGACGTCACCGTCCAGGCCCAGGTGATGGACCTGCTCGCGGAGCTCCAGGCCGAGTACCACATGGGGCTGATCCTGATCACCCACGACCTGGGCGTGGTCGCCGACGTCGCCGACAAGATCGCGGTGATGTACGCGGGCCGGATCGTGGAGACGGCCCCCGTCCACGAGCTGTACGCGCGCCCGGCGCACCCGTACACCCGCGGGCTGCTGGACTCGATCCCGCGCCTGGACCAGAAGGGCCAGGAGCTGTACGCGATCAAGGGCCTGCCGCCCAACCTGCTGCGGATCCCGCCGGGCTGCGCGTTCAACCCGCGCTGCCCGCGGGCCCAGGACATCTGTCGGCAGCAGGTGCCGGAGCTGTTCCCGGTGGTGGAGGACGACGGCATCGAGCTGGCGGGGCGGGGCAGCGCCTGCTTCTTCTGGAAGGAGACCCTCCATGACCGTTGACGGGCCCGACTCGGTCGACTCGCCGGTGGAGGCCGCCTTCGCCCAGGAGGTCGCGCGCGGTGAGCCGATCCTCGAAGTGCGCGACCTGGTCAAGCACTTCCCGCTCACCAGGGGCGTGCTGTTCAAGAAGCAGGTCGGCGCGGTGAAGGCGGTCGACGGCGTCTCCTTCGAACTCAGGCAGGGCGAGACGCTGGGCATCGTCGGCGAGTCCGGCTGCGGCAAGTCCACGCTGGCCAAGGTGCTGATGAACCTGGAGCCGGCCACCGGCGGCTCGGTGAGGTTCAAGGGCGAGGAGATCTCCCGGCTCTCCGGGGCCGGGCTGAAGGCGGTGCGCCGGAACATCCAGATGGTGTTCCAGGACCCGTACACCTCGCTGAACCCGCGGATGACGGTCGGTGACATCATCGGCGAGCCCTTCGAGATCCACACCGAGGTGGCGCCCAGGGGCGACCGCCGCAAGGCGGTGCAGGACCTGCTGGACGTGGTCGGGCTCAACCCGGAGTACATCAACCGGTACCCGCACCAGTTCTCCGGCGGCCAGCGCCAGCGCATCGGCATCGCCCGGGGGCTGGCGCTCAAGCCGGAGGTGATCATCTGCGACGAGCCGGTCTCGGCGCTGGACGTCTCGGTGCAGGCGCAGGTGATCAACCTGCTGGAGCAGCTCCAGGGGGAGTTCAACCTCTCGTACATGTTCATCGCGCACGACCTCTCGATCGTCCGGCACATCTCCGACCGGGTCGGCGTGATGTACCTGGGCAAGATGGTCGAGATCGGCAGCGACCTGGAGATCTACGAGCACGCCACGCACCCGTACACCCAGGCGCTGCTCTCCGCGGTGCCGGTGCCGGACCCGAGCGCGCGGGAGGTCCGGGACCGGATCGTGCTGACCGGTGACGTGCCCTCGCCGGCCAACCCGCCGTCCGGCTGCCGCTTCCGCACCCGCTGCTGGAAGGCGCAGGAGCGGTGCGTGGTGGAGGTGCCGCTGCTGGCGGCGCCGGGCTGGCTGTCCGGGCTCGCCGCCCACGAGTCGGCCTGCCACTTCGCGGCCGAGCGCGGGGCGGAGGGGTCGGGGGAGCCGGGCGGGCAGGGCGAGCCGAAAGCGCCGGGTGAGCCGGGGGCGGCGGGGGAGCAGCCGGAAAGCGGTTGACAGCGGGGCCAGGCCCCGTCGGCGGAGCGCGTCCTCCTCAGGGAGGGCGCGCTCCCGTTTTGTCCGGCCACCGACCTGCGCGAATTCCGCCGGGCGCCACTGCCGGATCTTCGAAATAGATCATTACGCTTCGTAAATCATCGAATACCGGTGTTATCGGTTCGCTATTCGGAAAGCGGAACCGATAATTCCGCGCGCGATATGGCGGAATTTGCCGAGCAATGTCACGGGTTGGTCCCGGCATGTAATTGAAACGAGACGTGGTGGCGATTCCGCCGAAGGGGTCGGGTGATCGATAGTTGCTCTGCGCGTATCAGTGGTCACCTCGCCGGCTGTGCGGATCGCCCCTGAGATGTCGACCCCCGCCGTGCCCGGCACACCGGTGGCGGGGCGCCGTTCGTTCCCAAGCCCCTAAATCGAGGAGCAGTTGAATGAGGCTCACCAAGACGATGCGCTGGACCGCACTGGCGGCCTGCACCGCGCTCGCGATCTCCGCGTGCAGCACCAGCAGCGACAAGAAGTCCTCGGACGGGGCCAACGGGTCGGGCAAGAAGGGCGGCTCGATCAGCATCGAGTCGGGTGAGCCGCAGCACGGGCTGATCCCGCAGAACACCGCGGAGTCCGAGGGCGCCCAGGTCCTGGCGCAGGTCTTCGCCGGCCTGGTGGAGTACAACCGCAAGACCAACGAGCCGGAGCTGCGCGTCGCCGAGTCGATCGAGACCGCCGACAGCAAGGTCTGGACGATCAAGCTGAAGGACGGCTACACCTTCCACAACGGCGAGAAGGTCACCGCCCAGTCCTTCGTGGACGCCTGGAACTGGGGCGCCAACCAGGACAACGCGGCCGAGGGCCTGCCCTTCTTCTCGAAGATCGACGGCGCCGAGGAACTGGCCCCGGGCAAGGACAAGAAGCCGGCCACCGACAAGCTCAAGGGCCTGAAGGTGGTCGACGACAAGACCTTCACCGTGACCCTCACCGATCCGTTCTCGCAGTTCAAGGTCATGCTGGGCTACACCGCGTTCTACCCGGTGCCGAAGGCCTTCTTCCAGGACAAGAAGGCGTTCGAGGAGTCCCCGATCGGCAACGGCCCGTTCCAGATGGACGGGAAGTGGGAGCACAACACGCAGATCAAGGTCAAGCGCTACGAGAACTTCCCGGAGTCGGACGGAAAGGCCAAGCTGGATTCCGTCACGTTCAAGATTTACGACAAGCTGGAAACGGCCTACAACGACCTCCGGGCCAACAACATCCAGATCACCAACAAGCTCCCGATCTCGGCGATGTCGACGGTCGCCCAGGAATTCGGCGACCGCTACATCTACAAGCCGGAGTCCGGTGTCGGCTTCATCGGATTCCCGCTCGCGACCAATCCGGCCTCCTACGGCAAGCCGGAGATCCGCAAGGCGATCTCGATGGCGATCGACCGCGAGGCGATCACCAAGACCATCTTCTCCGGCACCCGTGTCCCGGCCGACGACTTCATCAGCCCGATCATCCCGGGCTACCGCAAGGGCGCCATGGGCGACGCGGCGAAGTACGACCCGGCCAAGGCCAAGGAGCTCTTCACCACGGCCGGCGGCGTCCCGAACAACGCGATCGAGCTGGGCTACAACGCCGACGGCGGCCACAAGGAGTGGATCGAGGCGGTCGGCAACCAGCTGAAGAAGAACCTGGGCGTCGAGGTCACCTTCAAGCCGTTCGAGAAGTTCGGCAAGATCCTGGACGCGCTGGGCGACAAGCAGTACTCCGGCGCCTTCCGGATGGCCTGGCAGATGGACTACCCGTCCATGGAGAACTACCTGCGGCCGATCTTCTCCAAGGTCGCGATCGAGAACGGCTCGAACTACGGCGGCTACGTCAACGAGCAGTTCGAGTCGCTGCTCTCGCAGGCCGACCAGGCGAAGAGCCTGGAGGACGGCCTGAAGCTGTACCAGCAGGCCGACGACATCCTCATCAAGGACCTGCCGTACATCCCGGTCTACACCTACATGACCTCGGCCGCCTACGCCAAGACCGTCAAGAACGTGGTCGTGGACGCCCAGAACCGCATCGACCTGGCCAACGTCGAGCTGGCCTGACGTCCTTCCAGTCCGAACGGCACGCCGAGGCGGGCGGTGCGGGCGACCCCCGCGCCGCCCGGCTCCGGCGTCCCCGATCATGAGGAGACCGCATGGGCCGCTATGTGGTCCGCCGGATCATCCAGGCCATACCTGTGATCCTCGGCGCGACGTTCCTGATCTACGCACTGGTTTTCCTCCTGCCCGGTGACCCGGTCCAGGCCCTGGCCGGCGAGAAGCGGCAGGACCCCGCCGTGGTGGCCGTCCTGCGGGACCGGTACCACCTCGACGACCCGTTCTTCGTCCAGTACTGGGACTACCTGACCGGCCTGTTCAAGGGCGACTTCGGTGAGGACTACCGGGGCAACGAGGTCGTCGACGTGATGCGGCGGGCCTTCCCGTACACCATCAACCTGGCGTTCGTCGCCCTGGCCATCGAGATGGTGGTGGGCGTCACCGCCGGTGTGGTCGCCGCCCTGCGACGCGGCAAGTTCATCGACAACGTGGTGCTGATCTCGACCCTCATGGTCATCTCGATCCCGGTCTTCGTGATCGGCTTCGTGCTCCAACTGCTCATCGGGGTGAAGCTCAACACCGACTACGGCATCGACTTCTTCCCGGTCTCCTTCAACGAGGAGGCCGGTTTCCGTTCCTACCTGCTGCCCGGCTACGTGCTCGCCTCGACCTCACTGGCGTACGTCGCCCGGCTCACCCGGACCAGCCTGATCGAGGTCATGCGGGCCGACTACGTCCGGACGGCGGTGGCCAAGGGGCTCAGCCCGCTGCGGGTGGTGGTCCGGCACGGTCTGCGCAACGCGCTGATCCCGATCGTCACCTTCCTGGGCATGGACCTCGGCGGCCTGATGGGCGGCGCGGTCATCACCGAGGGCATCTTCAACATCCCCGGCGTCGGACACCAGCTCTTCCAGTCCGTCTACCTGCGGGAACGCACCATCGTCGTGGGCATCGTGAGCGCCCTGGTGATGGTCTACCTGTTCGCCAACCTGGTGGTCGACCTGCTGTACGCCGTCCTGGACCCGAGGATCCGCTATGAGTGAGCCGACGAAGAGCGAGAACACGGGGGCGTCGATCCCCGCCCAGGCCGGCCCCGCCCAGGCCGGCCCCGGGAAGGGCGGCGCAGCGGGCGGCAAGGGCGGCGAACGGGTCGCCAGCCTCTGGAGCGACGCCTGGACGGACCTGCGCCGCAGCCCGCTGTTCCTGATCGGCGGGTTCCTGGTGCTGTTCATGGTGCTGCTCGCGGTCGTCCCGCAGCTGTTCACCGACGCGAACCCGCGCGCCGGCGGCTTCTGCAACCTGGCGGACTCGCTGAAGCGGCCCAGCGGTTCGCACTGGTTCGGCTTCGACGTCCAGGGCTGCGACATCTACACCCGCACCATCTGGGGCGCCCGCAACTCGATCATCGTCGGCCTGGTGACCACCACGCTGGTGGTCCTGGTCGGCGGCGCCCTGGGCCTGTGGGCCGGCTGGATCGGCGGCGTGGGGGACAGCGTGCTCTCCCGGGTCACCGAGATCTTCTTCGCCATCCCGCTGCTGCTCGGCGGCATGCTGATCATGTCGACCTGGGGCGAGGGCAACGCCTGGACGGTCTCCGCGGTGATGGCCGTGCTCGGCTGGCCGCAGATCTACCGGCTGATGCGCTCGGCGGTGCTGGCCAACAAGCACAACGACTACGTGGTGGCCGCCCGGGCGCTCGGCGCGGGCACCGGGCGGATCGTCGGCCGGCACATCCTGCCGAACGCGGTCGCCCCGGTGATCGTGGTCTCGACGATCAACCTGGGCGTCTACATCGGCGCCGAGGCGGCGCTGTCCTACCTGGGCATCGGCATCCAGTCCCCGGCGATCTCCTGGGGTCTGATGATCAGTGACGCCCAGGCCCGCTTCCTGAACGCCCCGCACGTGCTGCTGTTCCCGGCCGCCGTGCTGAGCATCACCGTGCTCGCGTTCATCATGCTCGGCGACGCGGTGCGCGACGCCCTCGACCCGAAGCTGCGCTGAGGAGGGCCGCGGACCATGACTGACACGACGAAACCGGCGAGGGACGGCGCGGGGCCGGACCCGGACGCGGTGGAGGTGCTCGGAGCGCGCCGGGAGAACCTGGTGCCCGGCACGCCGCTGCTGGAGGTCGACGACCTGCACATCGAGTTCCACACCCGGGACGGCGTCGCCAAGGCCGTCAACGGGGTGAGCTACTCGGTCGCGGCGGGCGAGACGCTGGCGGTGCTCGGCGAGTCCGGCTCGGGCAAGTCGGTGACCGCGCAGGCGATCATGGGCATCCTGGACATGCCGCCGGGGCGGATCACGGCCGGCTCGATCCGGTTCCGGGGCGAGGACCTGCTCACGATGACCCCCAGGGCCCGGCGGGCGGTGCGCGGCCGGAAGATCGCGATGATCTTCCAGGACGCGCTCTCCTCGCTCAACCCGGTGCTCAGCGTCGGCTACCAGCTCGGCGAGATGTTCCGGGTGCACCAGGGGGCGAGCCGCAAGGAGGCCAAGGAGAAGGCCGTCGAGCTGATGGAGCGGGTGCGCATCCCCGCCGCCCGCCAGCGCGTCGGCGACTTTCCGCACCAGTTCTCCGGCGGTATGCGCCAGCGCATCATGATCGCCATGGCGCTGGCGCTGGAGCCGGACCTGATCATCGCCGACGAGCCGACCACCGCGCTGGACGTCACCGTCCAGGCCCAGGTGATGGACCTGCTGGCCGAGCTCCAGGCCGAGTTCAACATGGGCCTGATCCTGATCACCCACGACCTCGGCGTGGTCGCGGACGTCGCCGACAAGATCGCGGTGATGTACGCGGGCCGGATCGTGGAGACGGCCCCCGTCCACGACTTGTACGCGCGCCCGGCGCACCCGTACACCAAGGGCCTGCTCAACTCGATCCCCCGGCTGGACCAGAAGGGCCAGAACCTCTACGCCATCCAGGGCCTGCCGCCGAGCCTGCTGCGGATCCCGGACGGCTGCGCGTTCAACCCGCGCTGCGACCGGGCCCGGGACGTCTGCCACACCGAACTCCCGCGCCTGGTCCCGGTGCTGGACGCCGAGGGGGCCGACCTGCCGGGCCGCCGCAGCGCCTGCCACTTCTGGAAGGAGACCCTCCATGGCTGAGCCCATCCTGGAGGTCAAGGACCTGGTCAAGCACTACCCGCTGACCCAGGGCATCGTCCTCAAGAAGCAGGTCGGCGCCGTCCGGGCGGTGGACGGCATCTCCTTCGAGCTGGTCAAGGGGGAGACGCTGGGCATCGTCGGCGAGTCCGGCTGTGGCAAGTCCACGCTGGCCAAGGTGCTGATGAACCTGGAGAAGGCGACCTCCGGGCAGGTGCTGTTCAAGGGCGAGGACATCACCCGGCTCTCCGGGGCCGGGCTGAAGGCCGTCCGCCGGAACATCCAGATGGTGTTCCAGGACCCGTACACCTCGCTGAACCCGCGGATGACGGTCGGCGACATCATCGGCGAGCCCTTCGAGATCCACCCCGAGGTGGCGCCCAAGGGCGACCGGCGGCGGGCCGTCCAGGACCTGCTGGACGTCGTCGGCCTCAACCCGGAGTACATCAACCGCTATCCGCACCAGTTCTCCGGCGGTCAGCGCCAGCGCATCGGCATCGCCCGCGGGCTGGCGCTCAAGCCGGAGGTGATCATCTGCGACGAGCCGGTCTCGGCGCTCGACGTCTCGGTGCAGGCGCAGGTGATCAACCTGCTGGAGCAGCTCCAGAACGAGTTCCGGCTGTCGTACATGTTCATCGCGCACGACCTCTCGATCGTCCGGCACATCTCCGACCGGGTCGGCGTGATGTACCTCGGCAAGATGGTCGAGATCGGGACGGAGGAGGAGATCTACTCCCACCCGACCCACCCGTACACCCAGGCGCTGCTCTCCGCGGTGCCGGTGCCCGACCCGAGCGGGCGCGAGCACCGCGAGCGGATCCTGCTCAGCGGTGACATCCCCTCGCCGGCCAACCCGCCGTCCGGCTGCCGCTTCCGCACCCGCTGCTGGAAGGCGCAGGAGCGGTGCACCGAGGAACTCCCGCTGCTGGCCGTGCCGTCGACGCTGCGCGGGCCGGCCGCGCACGAGTCGGCCTGCCACTTCGCGGAGGTGCGGGACGTGATCGGCTCGGGCTGACCGCGCCCGGCTGCGCAGCCGAGGTGCCCCGGAGTCCGCGCGACTCCGGGGCACCTCCGCCGTCGTGGCGGGGTGTCACTTCTGGAAGCCGACGTTCTCCCAGACGATGTCGGTCAGGCCCTGGGCGCCGATGTTGGCGAGGTCGGCGCGGGCGCCGTACAGCTGCGGGCGCTGGTAGATCGGCAGCACCCCGGCCACCTTCCACAGCTCGGCGTCGGCCTGGTTGATGGCCTCGAAGGCGGTGGCCGCGTCGTTCGCGCCGGCGGCCCGGTCGAGCGCGGCGTCGACGGTCGGGTTGCCGACCTGGGCGTGGTTGGCGCCGCCGTTCTGGACGAAGTTGGCCCGGTTGCCGCTGGCCGGGAACGGCGTGCCGATCAGCGAGTAGGCGGCGATGTCGAAGTCCCGCCGGTTGACGTACTTGTCGAAGAAGTCGTTGGGGTTGGCGGTGAACGAGGTGACCTTGATCCCGACCTCCTTGAGCATGCCGGTGGCGACGGCGGCCTCGTTCTGGGCCTGGGTGACGCCGGCCGGGATGACCATCCAGAGGTTGAGCTCCTTGCCGTCCTTGCGGCGGACGTCGCCGTCGAGCTTCCAGCCGGCCGCGTCGAGCTTGCGGACGGCCTCGGCCGGGTCGTAGCGGCTGAGGCCGAGGGAGTTGTCCCGGTAGGCGTTCTGGTTGGCCACCAGCAGGTGGTTGTTGAGGGTGACGGTCGGCCAGTCGAGCCCGGCGAGGTCGGAGCGGGCGATGACGTCCCGGTTGATCGCCTGGAAGACGGCCTGGCGGACGGCCGGGTCGCTGAGCGCCGGGCTGCGGCCGTTCAGCGTGAACTGGCGGAAGTCGGGCCCGCCGGCCCGGCGGACGGCGGCGCCGGGGGTGCTGCGGATCAGCTGGTAGCCGGCCACGTCCGGGCCGTTGTTGAACAGGTCGATCTCGCCCCTGGAGAAGGCGGGGGCCATCGCGTTGGGCAGGATCGCCTGGAAGACGATCCGGTCCAGCAGCGGCTTCTCGCCCCACCAGGCCGGGTCGGCGACCAGGGTGACGGTCTGCGCCGCCCGGTCCAGCCGCTCCACCTTGAACGGGCCCGCGGTGACCGGGATCGCGTCCAGGTAGGCGGTGTTGAACAGCTCGGGGGTGGCGACCTTGGCGGCCGGCAGCAGCGGGGCGTTGGCGGCGCCGTTGAACATGCTCTGCCACTCGGAGAACGGCCGCTCGAAGGTCATCACGGCCTGGTAGTCGTCCTTGCCGCGCTCGACCGCCGAGACCAGCTCGAAGCCGGTGTTGCTGGCCACCCGGTAGGCCGGGTCCTTGCCGTTCAGCGCCCGCCAGTTGGCCTCGATGTCGCGCCAGGTGATCGGGGTGCCGTCGGACCAGCGGGCCTTGGGGTTGAGCGTCCAGACCACGACCTGCCGGCCGTTCCGCTGCTCGGTGTGCGCGTCCTGCAGATAGGCCGGGTTGGGTGTCTGGGTGCCGGCCGCGTCGGAGCGGAAGAAGGTCGGCAGCAGCGGCTTGGTGACGGTGATGGTGGAGGACTCGCCGCCGTCCGCCTGGATCGGCGACCACTGGGTGGAGTACTGGGAGACCGCGACCCGCAGGGTGCCGCCCTGGCGCAGCTCGGCGCGGTCGTGCGGGTTGATGTCGACGGCGGTGAGCTTGGGCGTCTCGACCGAACTCGGCAGGGCGCGGGCGCTCCCGCCGGAGCCGTCGCCGGGGGCGCAGGAGCACAGCGTCAGCGAGAGCGAGACGGCGGTGAGACCGGCGAGCAGGGCCGTGCGGTGGTGCGGGGGGCGGCCCATGGCGGATCTCCCGGGGCGGATGCGGCGGACGGTAGGCGTCACATCTTGCTGACCGGTGGGCGGCGTTGTCGAGGGGCGGATCCGGATCCGGACCCGCCCCTCGGTAACGGTTCGATCAGGCCGGGAACTTGAAGGTGCGGTCCTTGTCACCCGTCTTGTCGAACAGCGCGGTGATCTGGTCCGCGACGTCCTGCGGGGTGATCGGGACGAGCTGGCCGTTCTTCTTCGTCTTCAGCTTGTCGAAGGCGCCGGCGAGCTGGCGGTTGAGCGCGTCGAGATCCCACTTGGGCACGAACTTGCCGTTGGCGTCCGGCACGAGGGTGAGCGCCGCGGCGGCGGTCCTCGGCCCGAAGTCGAACTTCTTGGTCCCGGCCAGGATGTGGATCTGGCCGTTGGTCACGGACTTGCCGAGGGTGTCCGCCGCGCCCTGGAGGGCCTGCGGCGAGGTCTTCGGCTGGGCGGCCGTGACGGCCAGCGCGACGGGCTGCTCGGGCTTGCCGGCGGCGCGGTCGCGGTAGGCCGCGTCCACCAGGTCGACGGCGGCGGCGGAGTCCACGGCCTGGCCGGCCTTGCCGGGGACGACGACCGGCTCGCCGGTCTCGGCGAACTTGACGTACCCCTCCTGGAGCCCCTGGCCGGAGCCGCCGGCCAGCGCCTCCAGCGCGGACTTGAGCTTGGCCCGGTCGACCTTGACCTCCGGCGGGACGGCCTTCTCGTCGCCCTTGAGCGACTTGAGGACGTCCACCGGGTTGTAGGAGTGCTGGGTGAGCTTGTCCACGGTGGCCGTGGTGTCGAAGGCCAGCCCGGCGGCGGTCGGGTCGAGGTCCAGGGTCTGGTCGCCGACCTTCAGCTTGACCGGCTGCTGGCCGGCCTTGCCGACGCTCTCGTCGAGCTGGTGGATGGCCTGGTCGCGGTTGCTGCCGCCGATGTCCGTGCCGAGCACCACGATGCCCTTGGGGATGTCGGACTGGTTCAGCATCAGGCCGGTGCCGTAGGCGGCGGCGCCGAGGAAGAGCACCCCGGCGACGGCGTAGGTGGCGAGCTTGACCAGCTTCTTGGCGGCGCTCGGCCGGGGCTTGGCGGCCGCGGCGGGCTTGGCGGCCGGCGCGGGCTTCGGGCCGGACGGGCCGTCCGCCGCGGGGGCGGCGTCGGGCGACGGGCCGGCGGGCGGCTCGGTGTGCGCGCCCGCGGGGCGCGGGTGGGCGGGAGCGGCGCCGGGCCCCTCCTGCCAGCCGGCGGGGCCGGGCCCGCCGGGGCGGCCGGGGGCACCGGGGAAGAGGCCGGCGGGTGCCGGGGCGCTGTTCGGGCCGGCGACCGGCGGGCGCTGGGTGGCGAACGGGTCGGCGGTGGGCGGGGCGGAGGCGAACAGGCCGGGCTGCGGGTGGCCGCCGGCGTTCGGGCCGCCGGCGTTCGGGCCGGCGGGGGAGCCGGGTATGGGGGCGGCCGGGGCGTTGTCGCGGATCGGCGCGAAGCCGTCCACCGAGGTGTCCTCGGGGTTCGCGGTGCCGGGCCCGCCGGGGGCCGGGCGGTGGCCCGGGCCCTGCGGGGCGCCGCCGGGCCGGCCGGCGCCCGGGCCGAACGGGTCGGCCGGTCCGGTGGTCCCGAAGGGGTCGGTCGGGCCGGTGGGTGCGAACGGGTCGGCGCCGGGGGCGAAGGCGTCGGCCGGGGTGTCGGCGTAGACGCCGGCCTCGTCGGCGGGCAGCTCGGGGCCGCCGTACGGGGAGGCGGGCGCGCCGGTCGGACGCGGTCCGGGGGCCTGGGCCTGGGCGGGCACCGGGCGGCCGTTGGCACGGGCCGCGGCGGGACGCTCGGTCTGCGGGCGGTCGTTCTGCGGCCGGTCGTTCTGGGGCCGGTCGTTCTGCGGGCGGTTGCCGTTGGGGTGGGCGCCGTTCGGCCGGGTGGCGCCGCGCTGCGCCGCGGCGGGGGCGGCGGGGGCAGCGGGCGCGGCGGTGGCGGCGGCGGTGGCGCCGGCCGGCACCGGGGCGGCGCCGTCGGCCGCGGCCTTCTTCTGCCGGGGGCGGAACCAGGCGCCGGTCGACTCGGCCTCGGAGGGGGCCGGCGGGATCTCCCACTCCGGCGGCAGGTCCGGCGGGGTGGAGCGGTTGCCGCCGTCCATCACCCCGAGCACCGGGGAGGCGGGCGCGGCGGAGCGGTGCCGGGGGCCGGCCGGCTCGGGGGCGGGCGCCGGGGCGTCCTCGCCGGGGCCGTCCTCGTTCTTGACCGTGCTGCGGACCACCACCGGCGGGATCGGGCGCGAGCCGGGGATGTTGATCCGCACGCGGGTGGTGAGGGTGGTCTCGGTCTTGGGGGTCTCGTCCTCGCCCTCCGGAGCCGAGCCGTTGGCGGCGCCGGTACCCGTGCGGTCGCCGCCGGGGAACCCCGGTGTGCCGTAGGGCGGGGTGCCCGACGGGTAGGCGTCCGGGCCCGTGCGCCGAGGCGTCGGGTGGGCGTTGTCAGATTCGCGGCTGCTCAATGCTGCTCTGCTCCGGGTTCGCGGGCCGGGCCGTGCGGCGCGACCGCGGTTCGTCGGCGCCGGACCAGGCGGGCGGCGTCGGGTACGGCGTTCTGCGGCACCACCATACTGGGAAGAACCGACCGGTGAACGGGTTCGGACAGATCCCGATACGTCCGGTTCCTCCGGTATGAGAGTACGACCGGGCGGTGCTGACTGCCCGTCGTACCGGCCACCGTACGCGGGTGCCCGCCCGGGTCAGCGCGGCGGCCCCGGTACTCCGGGGAACCAGCCGGCGCGGGTGGGCAGGGTGGCGCAGATCACGCCCAGGATCGATCCGACGAACAGCCAGCAGAGCGACGTGGCATTGGTCCAGAGCACGTTGTCCCCCTCCGGGCGGGGGACCATCACCAGCAGCAGGGCCAGGAACCAGCCGGCCGCCGGGACGCCCGCGCCGAGCCGGGTGCCGGTCACCCGCAGCCCGCCGTAGAAGGTCGCGGCGGTGGCGGCGAGGGCCAGCAGGACTCCCACCGGCGGCCACAAGGCCTGCACAAAGGCTCCGCAGATCGACACCGCGATGCCCAGCAGGAAGAACAGGACATAAGCCGCGATCCGTGCGGCGCGCGGGGGCTGGGGCTCCTTCAGCCGCTCCGCACGGGTGCCGAGCAGCCTCGCCGGGATCGAACGGCGCGCGGGCCGGGCGTCGGTCGCGGTCATCGGGCACCCTCCTCGGGGGCGGAGGCCGCGGCCGTGGCCGGGGCGTCGAGGTCCAGGCCGGCGAAGAGGTCCTGCTCCGGCAGCCGCGGCCCGGCCTGGCCGCGCACCAGCTGGTAGTACTCGGTGGTGAGCAGCGGCTGGCCGAGGTGGTTGGAGAGCGCGAAGTACGCGCCGTCCACGGTGATCTGGGTGGCGTGCGCGGTCAGCGCGGCGGCCTTGCGGTCGGTGTACGCCGCGCCGTCCAGCACGGTGGTGACCAACTCGTCGTCGACCACCCCGGGGATGTCCGAGGGCTCCGCCACGCCCGGGAACGGCGCCTTCTCGGCGGTCTCGGCGAGGGCCCGCAGGACCACCGACCGGGGCACCCGGTTCCAGTACACCTTGGCGATCCGCCAGGCCGCGCCCAGTTCGGGCCGGTGGGCCGGGTCGGCCGCCAGCTCGTACGCGCGCATCGCGACCCGGTGCGCCTGGATGTGGTCGGGGTGGCCGTAGCCGCCGTCCTCGTCGTAGGTGACCAGCACCTGCGGGCGCACCTCGCGGACCACCGCGACCAGCCGGTCGGCGGCCTCGTCCAGGTCGGCCCGCCAGAAGCAGCCGGGCGCGTCGTTGTCGGGCACCCCCATCATCCCGGAGTCGCGGTAGCGCCCCGGGCCGCCGAGGAAGCGGTGGTCGGTGACCCCGAGTTCGGCCATCGCCTTCGTCAGCTCGCCGATCCGGTACGCGCCGAGGGTGCCCTCCCGGTCGGCCGTCAGGTGGGCCAGCTCGGGCGGGATCACCTCGCCGCCCTCGCCGAGGGTGCAGGTCACCAGGGTGACGTGGGCGCCCTCGGCGGCGTACCGGGCCATGGTGGCGCCGTTGTTGATCGACTCGTCGTCGGGGTGGGCGTGCACCAGGAGCAGGCGGCGGCCGGTAGTCGCGGTCATGGGAGGAAGCCTAACGACCGGGCGGGGCCCGGCGGCCGCATGCGGCGGGTCAGAGCTTCAGACCGTTGATCATCCCGGCGAGGTTGCTGGTGACCTGGCTGATCGAGGGGGCGATGGAGCTGGACGCCAGGTAGAAGCCGAGCAGCGCGCAGACGATCGCGTGCGCGAGCTTCAGACCGGAGCGGCGGATCAGCACCACCACGATGACCAGCATCAGCATGGCTGCGGAGATGGACAGGGCCATGGCGGCTCACACCCCTTCCGGGTGCGCCACCCCCTTGGGGGAGGGGCGGCGGTCGTACCGTGCGGGACTTGCGGTCGGGCGACTGCGGGACTTGCGGGACCTGCGGTCGGGCGACCGGGGTCCGGGACGGGGCCCGACGATCACTCGTGCACCAGTCATACCCGATGAGTGAGTCGGCCATTACGAGGAGTGAGTCCGCACACCCCGGGGCACAGGGGCACTCGTGGGGCGCATGGGCCGGTCGGAGGGGGTGCGGCCCCCTTCCGGGCGTACTTGCGCACGATGCTCCGAACGAGTGATCACCGCCGGGGGGACCGCGTCATAGGGTCTGGTGCCATGACCACCCATACCTCAGCGGACACCTTCCCGAGGCAGTACGCGCGCACCCTGCGCTACACCGTCGGCGCCCCCCGGTCGTTCTCCGTCGCACCCGACGGCTCCCGGGTCGTCTTCCTGCGCTCGCCCTCCGGCGGCGACCGCGCCAACCTGCTCTGGACCCTCGACACCGCCACCGGCGAGGAGCGGATCGCCGCCGACCCGGCCGTCCTGCTGGGCGGCGGGGAGGAGGACCTCTCCCCGGCCGAGAAGGCCCGCCGCGAGCGCAGCCGCGAGGGCTCGGCCGGCATCGTCGGCTACACCCTGGACGGCGCCGGCCGGCTCGCCGCCTTCGCGCTCTCCGGCCGCCTGTTCGTCGCCGACCTGGTCGCCGGCACCACCGCCGAGCTGCCCGCCGAGGGCCCGCTGGTCGACCCGCGCCTCTCCCCGGACGGCACCCACGTCGCCTACGCCACCACCGCCGGCGAGCTGCGGCTCACCCGCACCGACGGCACCGGCGACCGCGCCCTCGCCGAGCCCGACGGCCCGAACGTGACCTGGGGCCAGGCCGAGTTCATCGCCCAGGAGGAGATGGACCGCGACCGGGGCCACTGGTGGTCGCCGGACAGCGACCGGCTGCTCGTCGAGCGGGCCGACGACACCCCCGTCAACCGCTGGTGGATCGCCGACCCGGCCAACCCGGACCGCGAGCCCGCCGAGGTCGCCTACCCGGCGGCCGGCACCGCCGACGCCGAGGTCGGCCTCTGGCTGTTCGACCTGGACGGCGGCCGCACCGAGGTGCTCTGGGACCGCGCGGCGTTCCCGTACCTGGCCCGGGTGCACTGGTCGCAGGGCGGCGTGCCGCTGCTGCTCGTGCAGTCCCGCGACCAGCGGGTCCAGCGGATCCTCGGCCTGGACACCGCCACCGGCGCCACCGAGCCGCTGCACGAGGAGCGCGACGAGGCCTGGCTGGAGCTGTTCCGGGGCGTCCCGGCCTGGACCCCGGACGGCAAGCTGGTGCGGATCTCCGACGAGTCCGGCGCCCGGGCGCTGGTCGTCGGGGAGCACACCGTCACCGGCCCCGACCTGCACCTGCGCTCGGTGCTCGCGGTCACCGCCGAGGAGGTCCTCTTCACCGCCTCCGGCGGCGCCGCCGAGACCGACCCCGAGCCCGGCTGGATCGCCGTCGGCCGGATCGGCCACGACGGCAAGCGGCTCTCCTGGGAGGCCGCCAACGGCCGCCCGTTCACCTCCGTCAGCACCGCCGTGCACGCGGCCGGCATCACCGTGCGGGCCACCGCCGAGCCCGACCTGCCCGGCACCCTGGTGCAGGTCGCCCGGGACCTGCCGGAGGGCGTCGTGGTGGACGACATCGCCACCATCGCCTCCTTCGCCGAGGCCCCGGTGATCACCGCCCGCCCGGTGTTCCGCTTCGCCGGCGAGCGCCGGATCCCCGCCGCGGTCTTCCTGCCCACCGGCTACGACCGCGAGCGGGACGGCCTGCTGCCCGTCCTGATGGACCCGTACGGCGGCCCGCACGGCCAGCGCGTCGTCCAGGCGCACAACCCGCACCTCAACTCGCAGTGGTTCGCCGACCAGGGCTTCGCGGTGGTCGTCGCCGACGGCCGGGGCACCCCCGGGCGCGGGCCGGCCTGGGAGAAGTCGATCGCCTTCGACTTCGCCGGGGCCACCCTGGACGACCAGGTCGACGCGCTGCGGGCGCTCTCCGAGGAGTTCCCGCTCGACCTCGACCGGGTCGCGATCCGCGGCTGGTCGTACGGCGGCTACCTCGCCGCGCTCGCCGTGCTGCGCCGTCCGGACGTCTTCCACGCGGCGGTCGCGGGCGCGCCGGTCACCGACTGGCGGCTCTACGACACCCACTACACCGAGCGCTACCTGGGCCACCCGGCCGAGCGGCCCGAGGTGTACGACGGCAACTCGCTGACCGCCTACGCGCCCGGCCTGGAGCGGCCGCTGATGATCATCCACGGGCTCGCCGACGACAACGTGGTGGCCGCGCACACCCTGCGGCTCTCCTCGGCGCTGCTCGCCGCCGGGCGCCCGCACACCGTGCTGCCGCTCTCCGGCGTCACCCACATGACGCCGCAGGAGGAGGTCGCCGAGAACCTGCTGCTGCTCCAGGTCGACTTCGTGAAGAAGTCGCTCGGCGGCTGAGGCGGGAGGAGCGGGAGGAGGGGGAGCGGGGCCGGAGCAGGGAGCCCGGGCCCGCGGACGAGCGGTGCCGGGGCGTGCCCACCCCGCTCCCCCAAGGGCCTGTCCGGCCTCGATGTGGGCGACACGCTGGCGGCCGCCACCGACAAGCGCTGTGGTGCGCCCCGTGACGCGCGGCGTGCGTTCGGCATGACATCTGTCATGCCGAACGCACGACGGCGGTGACTGCCGCCCGACCCCGGCCGCGCGGGACTCTGAGGTGGTGCGAAGGACACCACCAGCAGGGGAGAGGACCGGGACGATGAGCACGGGCGAAGTCGCCGCCTTCCGGGGCGTCAGCAAGAGTTACGGACGGGTGCGGGCCGTGGACGGCCTCGACCTCGTCCTGCGGCCGGGCGAGACCGTCGCCCTGCTCGGCCCGAACGGGGCCGGCAAGTCCAGCAGCCTCGACCTGCTGCTCGGCCTGCGCGAGCCCGACCACGGCAGCGTCACGCTGTTCGGCGGCGCCCCGCGGGCCGCGATCGCCGCCGGCCGGGTCGGCGCGATGCTGCAGAGCGGCGGTCTGATGGCCGACGTCAAGGTCCGCGAACTGGTGGGGCTCGCCTGCGACGTGCACCCGCGCGGCCGGACCGTCGCCGAGGTGCTGGCGGACGCGGGCGTCACCGAACTCGCCGAGCGCCGCGTCGACAAGCTCTCCGGCGGCCAGGAGCAGCGGGTCCGCTTCGCCCTCGCGATCGCGGGCGCCAACGACCTCATCGTCCTGGACGAGCCCACCACCGGCATGGACGTCTCGGTGCGGCAGTCCTTCTGGGCGAGCATGCGGGCCCAGGCCGACGCCGGCCGCACCGTGCTGTTCGCCACCCACTACCTGGAGGAGGCCGACTCGATCGCCGACCGCGTCCTCGTCCTGCACCGCGGCCGGCTGATCGCGGACGGCAGCTCGGCCGAGATCAAGGCCCGGGCCGGCGTCCGCCGGATCACCTTCGAGCTGCACGAGGCGGACGGCCCGTTCGACGAGGCGGCGCTGCGCCGGCTGCCCGGGGTGCGGGGCCTGGAGGTCACGGCCCGCGTCCCCGGTGTGCGGACGGTGCGGATCCGCACCGCCGACGCGGACGCCGCCGTCGCCGCCGTCTACCGGGCGGGGCTGTACCCGCGCGGCCTTGAGGTCACCGGCCTGGGTCTGGAACAGGCCTTCCTGACCATCACCGGCGAGCAGGACGCCGCCGAGTCCGCGGACGCCGCAGCAGCCGCCGACGCCGCCGAGACCGCTCTGGAGAGTGCGCGATGACCACCCTGATCCGGCTGGAGATCCTGCGGAGCCTCCGCAACCGGCGCTACCTGCTCTTCACGATCGCCTACCCGGCGCTGATGTACTTCTTCTTCATCCACGCCTACAGCTCGGACAAGCTGGCCGGCGGACTCCCGGTGAAGACCTACTTCATGGTCTCGATGGCCACCTTCGGCGCGGTCGGCGCGGTGCTGACCGGCAGCGCGCAGCGGATCTCGCTGGAGCGCAAGAGCGGCTGGGTGCGCCAGCTGCGGCTGACCGCGCTGCCCGGCCGGGCGTACACCCTCGGGAAGATCGCCGCGAGCGCCGTCACCACGCTGCCCGCGATCCTGGTGGTCTTCGCGGTCGGCGCGAGCCAGGGCGTCTCGCTGGGCGCCGGGCAGTGGATCGGCCTGCTGGCCGCGCTCTGGCTGGGCAGCTTCGTCTTCGCGGCGCTCGGCGTGGCGCTCGGCTACGCGGCGGCGCCGGACTCGGTGCAGACCATCGTGATGATCGCCTACATGGCGATGGCGCTGTTCGGCGGGACGTGGTTCCCGGTGAGCGGCTCGCTGGAGACCTTCGCCCGGTTCAACCCGGTGTACCTGTACAACCGGCTGGCCACCTTCACCCAGCCCGGGCACTCCCTGGACACCGTCGCCGTCGCCGGGCTGGCGGCCTTCCTCGCGGTGTTCGTCGCCGCCGCGGCGGCGCTGTACCGCCGCGACACCCGACAGGCATGATGATCGACATGAGCGACGCGCGCCCGATCCACCGCACCGACGAGCATCCGGAGGCGGGTGTGGCGCGGGCGTCGTTCATGAACATCCCGGGCGGCCCGGTGGAGACCCGGCGGCAGCTGATGGTCAAGATCAGCTGGATGCTGCTCTGGATGTTCTACCTGATCTACCCGGTGCAGGACCTGCTGCACGGCGGCCACTCGGCGGCCGGCCGGGTGGCCGGCTGGCTGGCGCTGGCGGCGTTCGTGGCCGGGTACGTCGCGCTGATCGTCTTCCGCTCGCTGGCGGGGATGCGGCTCCGGCTCTGCCGGGCGATCGTCGCGACGATGGTGGCGGTCGCGATCGTCACCACCTTCGGCCTCGGCACCGCCTTCCTGACCCTGTTCACCTACGCCTCGGTGGCGGTCGCGATCATCGCCCCGGCCCGGTTCGCGCTCGCCGCGGTGGCCGGTATGGCCGGGCTCGCCGTCCTGGTCGGGCTGGCCGCGGACGCCGACCGCGGCGACATCCCGACCATCGCGCTGACCGCCTTCCTCTCCGGCGTCGCGATGACCGGCCTGCAGCGCCTGGTCGCCACCATGAAGGAGCTGCGCGAGGCCCGGGCCGCCGTCGCGCACCTGGCCGCCTCCGAGGAGCGGCTGCGGCTCGCCCGCGACCTGCACGACCTGCTCGGGCACTCGCTGTCGCTGATCACGCTGAAGAGCGAGCTGGCCGGGCGCCTCATGGATCAGCACAGCATGGACGCGGGCAAGGACGAGGCGGCGCGGGCGCAGGTCGCCGACATCGAGAACGTCGCCCGGCAGTCGCTGATCGACGTCCGGGAGGCGGTCACCGGCTTCCGCCGGCCCACCCTGCCGGTCGAGCTGGCCGCCGCCCGCACCGCGCTGGCCGCCGCCCAGGTCACCCTGGAGGCGGCGCCGGAGCTGGTCGACGCCTGGCCGGGGCTGGCCGCCGAGGAGGCGGGCGCGCTCGCCTGGGCACTGCGCGAGGCGGTCACCAACATCGTCCGGCACGGCGAGGGCGCCACCGTCTGCACCGTGCGGGCCGACGAGAGCTGGGAGGGGGACGGCGAGCGCTACGCCGTCCTGGAGGTCGGCGACAACGGGCGCGGGCCGGGCAAGTCCCAGCCGGGCAACGGGCTCTCCGGCCTGGAGGAGCGGCTCGCCCTGGTCGGCGGCCGGCTGGAGACCGGGCCGGGCGAGCGGGGCCGGGGCTTCCGGCTGCGGGCCCTGGTACCGCTGCGGACGGTCACCGTCACCCCCGAGTCCGCCGAGGCGCGGTAGGGGCCTGTCCGGCGGATCCTGCCGCCCCACGGCCCGTCGCACCGCCGGTGGGAGTGGAGGGCGGGCAGCATGACGGGCATGTCGAAGCCTGCCGTACTGGTGCTCGTCGTCCTGCTCCTGTCGCTGATCCCGTGCGCCGCCCTCACCGAGGCGGGCGGCCCGGCCTCGGGGGCACCGTGCGTGGCCGGCTACTTCGCGTACGCGCCGCTCGACGGCCCCGGTCCCGCCGTCCCGGGCTGCCCGCCGGCCGCTACCGGCGCTCGAACCGCGCCCGCCGACCGGCCCCGCTGAACCCCAGCCCCCGAAACAGCGCCGCCGACGCCGGATCGTCCCGGGTTTTCGCCCCACGGAGCAGGAAGTCGGCCCGCCCGACTTCCTGCTCCACGGGAGGCACTCAGGGCGCGTAGTCGTAGCCGATCGTGAAGCGCGTCGGCAGGCAGGCCTCGGTGTACTCGATGATCCCCTGATCGTCGGACCAGCGGTGGACGAGCGCGAGGATCGGGGTGCCGGGGGTCAGGGCGAGGGCGGCGGCCTCGCGGGCGGTGGCGTCGCGGGCGTGCATGTCGTCGCGGCCCACGGTGATCGCGCGGCCGGTGGCTTCGAGGACACGGGCGGTCATGCCGTCGTTGCGGGCCGGGTTGGTGTTGAGCAGGTCCGGGCAGAGCGCCGCGAAGTGGGCGGGGTACCAGGAGACGGCGAACATCGTCCGGGCCTTCCCCCGGCCCACGATGTACTCGCGCCGGACGAGTTGGGCCCCGCCGTCGAGGTCGAACAGGTCGGCGACGTACAGCGGCGGCACCACCAGCTCGGCGGCCGTGACCCGGCTCGTCTCGCCGTCCATGAGCGAGGACTTCCGCCGGTTCACCCGGGCCAGCCGCTCCCGGCTGCTGGCGGTCACCCGGGGATCGTCCGCCACGAACGTGCCGCGCGGGCTGGTCCGCAGGTAGCCCTCCACCTGGAGGTGCTGGAGCGCCCGCGAGACGGTCGCGACCGCCACCCCCCAGCGCCCGCAGATCTCCTTGTTGCTGGGCAACTTCGTGCCGGGCGCCAGCTCGCCGGACAGTATCCGCTGACGGTAGTGGTCGGCGATGACGGAGTAAGTCTTGGCGGCTCCACCGGACATGGCGCTCTCTCGCTCCCGTTGCTGACGGACAGTGAGAGCAGACTAGTTCACTCGAAACCGTAGCGGGTGAACTACGTCACTCTTCATGCTGGACTAGTTCACTAACGCTCCGTTGGTGAGCCGCTGCCATGCGTGTTCGATCGTGAGGAGTGCCGGCTGTGGGCTCGATGATGAACAAGGCGACCGAGGAACTGCGCCGGGAGGCAGCGGGGGTGTTCGAGGACCTGGTGGCGGTGCTCGCCGCCATTGAGGTCAAGTTGCCCTCCGCCGCCGTGGATTGGCGGTCTGTGTGCACGAGTGGGGTGGTGCTGATCGACCTCGGGGCGGCCTCCCCGGTCGAGGTGGCGAAGCTGGTGGAGGCCCTCCGCAGGGGCGCGAGGTCGTGAAGGGCGCGGACTCCCCCTGGGTGCCGGGAGCGGGGGAGACGGTTGCGATCGTGCCGCCGGACTGGGAGATCTCCACTCCCTGGGCTCCGCGCATCCCCGCCGAGGTCGTCGACGTGGTCGACGACCTCGTGACTCTCACCGTCGACGGCTGCCTTCGCCTGCGCCGCCCCCGCGCACATCGCCCCACTGACATTGCCGCCCGTATCGCCGGAGCAGCCTTCGCCGTAGCGGCGGGCTACGGTGTGGCAACCCTCGTCGTCGCTCCGATCGGGAGCGACGACGAGGGCCTGGCCAGCCTGCTCTTCCTGTTCGCCGTCTGTGCGGCCACGCTCCTCGCGAACTGGGCTGTCGGCTGGGTGATCGACTTCCTACTCCTGGGGCGTCGCCCGGACGCGGAGGGCGGTGGTGAACCAGGCGAAGACGGTGTGGAGGCTTTCGTGGGTGGGCCAGCCGTTGACGGTGGCCAGGAGGTGCCAGTAGCGCTCGGCGCGGGGGTCGTTGGCGGTGTCCAGGCGGTCGAGGAGCCAGGTGCGCAGAGCGGGGTCGTCGGGGCGGCCGAAGGTGGTGGCGTAGGCGGCGGCGAGGGTGTCGAGCACGGCGTCGGCGGCCGGGGAGTCGGGGGTGACGCCCGAGTCGAGGGCGGCCGTGATCGTGGTGCGGACGGTCTCGGTGAGGGTGGCGTGCAGGCCGGAGTCGTCGCCGGCCGCGCGGTCGGCGGCCTGGTGGACGGCCATCCGGCGGACGGCGGCGCGGAAGTCCTCGTCCTGGACGAGTTCACCCAACTCCACCCAGGCGTCGACCTGTTCGGCGCTCGGGTCGTCCGGCAGCTCCGGCATGGCGGAGCGCATCATGGCGACGAACTCGGGGTTGGCGTCCAGTCCGCCGAAGGTGGCGTCGATGAAGTCGTGGACGAGGCGCCGGCGTTCGGCGTCGGACAGCTTGGCGAGCTTGTGCATCAGTCTCATCTCCTCAGTTGTGGAACCGCGTTCGGCCACCGCCCGCAGCACCGCCCGGCGCAGCCGGAGCGTGCGGATCTGCACGTCCAGCGCGTCGGCGTGCGCGGCGGCGACCTCGCGCAGCGGGGCGGAGCGCTCCAGTACCCGCCCGATCGTGGCCAGGTCGAGCCCCAGCTCCCGCAGCGTGCGGACCAGGTCGAGCCGGGCCAGGGCGTGCACGTCGAAGCGCCGGTACCCGGCCGCCGTGCGGTCGGTGGGCGGGACGAGCCCGGTGTCGGCGTAGAACCGGACGGCCTTCACGGTCAGTCCGGTGCGCCGCGCCAGCTCTCCGATGGAGTACAGGGTGTCGTCGTCCCGCATGGGGACCAGCCTGGCGTCTCCCCCCACGGGAGACTCAAGGGGGTTCGGGTGACCGGTACGCCGTAAGGTCGGGCGGTATGAGTGAGATTCAGGGCGGCCCGGCCTCCGTGCGCGTGCTGCTGGCGGAGGACCAGGGGATGGTCCGGGAGGCGCTCGCCGCGCTGCTCGGGCTGGAGGGGGACATCGACGTCGTCGCCCAGGTCGGTCGCGGGGACGAGGTGGTGGACGCGGCGGTCGCGCACGACGTGCAGGTGGCGGTGCTGGACATCGAGATGCCGGGGATGACCGGCATCGAGGCGGCGGCGGCGCTGCGCGCGCGGCGGCCGCAGACCAAGGTGGTGATCGCGACGACCTTCGGCCGCCCCGGCTATCTGCGGCGGGCCATGGAGTCCGGCGCGCACGCCTTCCTGGTGAAGGACGCGCCGGCCGCCGAGCTGGCCGAGGCGATCCGCCGGGTGCTGCGCGGCGAGCGGGTGATCGACCCGGCGCTGGCCGCGGCCGCGCTCGCCGAGGGGGCGAACCCGCTGACCGCCCGCGAGCGGGACGTGCTGGCGGCCGCGGCGGACGGCGCGGTGAACGCGGAGATCGCCAGGCGGCTGCACCTGTCCGAGGGCACGGTGCGCAACTACCTCTCGATGGCGATCCAGAAGACCGACGCCCGCAACCGCACCGAGGCGGTCCGGATCGCCCGCGAGAAGGGCTGGTTGTAGGGGTCCGGAGGAGACGCTCAGTTCAGCCGGTGGCGGGCGGCCCGGGCCTCCTGGCGGACCTTGGCGGCGCCGTCGGGGTCGAAGGCGTCCAGGATCTCCGCGTATTCGTCCATCTCCCGCGCCCCGCCCAGGAAGTCCGCGGTGCGCACCAGCAGTTCGGCCCGTTCGAGCCGGAGCTGGGCGGGGTGGCGGGGGAGCAGCAGGGCGAGTTCGGTGGCCCAGAGCTGGGTGCGGGCGTGCTCGGGCCGGTCGGCGGCCCAGGCGCGGATGTTGCCGAGCACCCGCAGCACGGTGTCCAGCGGCTGCGCGGGGGTGAGCAGTTCGGGCGTGAACTCGTGTCCGGCGGTGTGCACCAGCTCGGCCGCGTCCTCCAGGTCGAGCAGCCGACCGCCGTGGAACGGGTCGGCCAGGACGTAGTCCTCGCCGCCGGCGGGGCCGCCGACCGCGACGATGTAGTGCCCGGGCAGGGCGATCCCGTGCACGGTGAGCCCGGCCCGGCGGGCGACCGCCGACCAGACCAGCGAGAGCATGATCGGCAGTCCGCGTCGGCGCCGCAGCACGTCGGGCAGCAGCGAGGACTCCAGCCGCCGGTAGTCGGACGTGCGCCCGTGGAACCGCTCGCGCCCGCCGAGGACGGCGGCCAGCAGCGCCGCGGTCTCCTCCGGCCCGGCCGGGGCCCGCTCGGCGACGGCGCGCCGTACGGCGGCCGCGTGCCGTTCCAGCGCCGCCTCGCAGGCGGCGAGCAGGGCGTCGGGCGCCGGCGGGTCCTGGAGGCCGTCCGGGTCGGACGGGTCGGGGGCGGGGGTGTGTTCGGCGGCCGCGAGCAGGCAGAGCAGCACCGGATCGGGGTGCTCGGCCCGGGCCTCGGTCCGGAAGCGTGCTCTGCTCTGCTCGGTCACGGCGGTGGCGGCGGCTTTCGTACGGTCGGGCGGGGAGGGGACGGGGACAAGGAAGGAACGGGGCGTGGCCGGGACTCCTACCCCTGCGGCAGGAGTGCGTACTGGTAAGTGTGACTGGTCGTGAAGCCCAGCCCGTCATAGAGCGCGACCGCTCCGGTGTTCTCCGCCTCCACCTGCAGATACGCGCCGCTCGCCCCCTCCTCGGCGGCCCGGGCCGCGAGCACCGCCATGACCGCCGTGCCCAGGCCGGCCCGGCGCCCGTGCGGGGCGACCTCGATCGCGCCGAAGCCGGCCCACGGTCCGTCGATGACGCAGCGTCCGACGGCCAGCGGCGGCTGCCCGGGCCCGGCGCCCGGGACGGTGGCGAACCAGACCGACGGGCCGCCGTGGACGACCCGCAGGGCGGCCTCCTCGACCGCCGGGCCGCCGCCGGCCCGCCGGTACAGCGACAGCCAGGCCGGGCCGGCGGTCCGGGAGAGCCGGACCTCGCGGAGCGCGGCGGGGAGCCCGGTCCGGGCGAGCCCGGCCAGCGGCGCGACCCGGAACAGGGTCGGCGCGTACGTCGCGCCCAGCCGGTCCAGCTCCTCGCGCAGCCCCTCCGGCGAACCCGGGGTGCCGACCTCCACCCGGGCCGGCAGCCCGCGCGCCGCGTACCAGGCCCGGACGGCCGCGAGCGCCTCGTCCAGCGGCCGGCCGGGGTCGCCGAGCGCCAGGACGGAGTTGGCCCGCCGGGTGAAGCCGGCCGAGGCGCGCAGCGTCCACGCGCCCAGCGGCTCCTGTTCGACCGCCGGCCAGCCGCGCGCGGCGATCCGGCGGAGCCCGGCCGGGTCCGCCGTCGGCAGCGGCGCGCGCCGGGCCGGGAAGAGCGGCACCACCTTGCCCGCGACCAGCAGCCGCTCGTCGAAGGAGACCGGGTCGCCGGCCCGCGGCACCACCGTGAGGCCGTCGTCGTCCCAGGCGGCGAGCACGCCGATGGCGTCGCGGAAGACTGGCCGGTTGTCGTCGGCGAATCCGGCGAGTCGCCGTACGGAGACCCTCCGGCCCACGTCAGAGCGATCCATCCGGACCTCCGGACGGTGCTGAACCGGCCCTTCGACGGCCATCTGGGCACCTCCTGTGCATTTGCGGTCTCCGACCCGCGATACTAGGGGCGGGCATCGACGACACCGCGCTCACCCGCGCACGCGAGAACACAGAACTGGGCCGCCGAGCCCTTCCGAGGAGGAACGACAGCGTGACCTACGTCATCGCGCAGCCTTGTGTCGACGTCAAGGACAAGGCCTGCATCGAAGAGTGCCCGGTTGACTGCATCTACGAGGGCGAGCGATCGCTCTACATCCACCCGGATGAGTGTGTCGACTGTGGCGCTTGCGAGCCGGTCTGCCCGGTCGAGGCGATCTTCTACGAGGACGACACGCCGGAGGAGTGGAAGGACTACTACAAGGCGAACGTCGAGTTCTTCGACGACCTCGGTTCGCCCGGTGGTGCCTCGAAGCTCGGGCTGATCGAACGCGACCACCCGTTCATCGCCGCTCTGCCGCCGCAGAACGCCGAGCACTGACCGATCGGTGGCAACTGAGCTGTGAGTACCACGAACAGCACGCGCGCGCCGTTCCCGGGCCACCCGGGGGCGGCGCGCCGCGTTTCCGACCTCCTGCCGGTCTTCCCCTGGGACAAGCTGGAGCCGTACAAGAGCACGGCGCTCGCCCACCCCGGCGGGCTCTGCGACTTCTCCGTGGGCACCCCGGTCGACCCGGTGCCCGAGGTGATCCAGAAGGCGCTCGCCGCTGCCACGGACACCCCCGGCTACCCGACCGTCTGGGGCCCGCTGGAGCTGCGCGAGGCGATCGCGGGCTGGCTGCACCGCCGGCTCGGCGCCGAGATCGGCCCGCAGGCCGTCCTGCCGACCGTCGGCTCCAAGGAGCTGGTGGCCTGGCTGCCCACCCAGCTGGGCCTCGGCCCCGGCGACCAGGTCGCCTACCCGCGGCTGGCCTACCCGACGTACGAGGTGGGCGCGCGGCTCTGCGGCGCCGAGCCGGTCGCGTACGACTCGGTGGACGAGCTGGACGGCTCCCGGGTGCGCCTGCTCTGGGTCAACTCGCCGTCCAACCCGACCGGGCGGGTGCTCGGCGCGGACGAGCTGCGCCGCGCCGTGGCGTGGGCGCGCGAGCACCGGGCCCTGCTGGTCAGCGACGAGTGCTACCTGGAGCTGGGCTGGGAGGCCGAGCCGGTCTCGGTGCTGCACCCGGAGGTGTGCGGGGGCGACCACGAGGGCCTGCTGGCGGTGCACTCGCTGTCCAAGCGCTCCAACCTGGCCGGCTACCGCGCCTCCTTCGTGGCGGGCGACCCGGTGGTGGTCAGGGAGCTGCTGGAGGTGCGCAAGCACGGCGGCATGATCGTGCCGGCGCCGGTGCAGGCCGCGACGGTGGCCGCGCTCGGGGACGACGCGCACGTGGCCGAGCAGCGGGAGCGGTACGCGGCCCGGCGCGCGGTGCTGCGCTCGGCGCTGGAGGCGTACGGCTTCCGGATCGAGCACTCGGAGGCGAGCCTCTACCTGTGGGCGACCCAGGACCGGCCGTGCTGGGAGACCGTCGCCGAACTCGCCGGACTGGGCATCCTGGTGGCGCCCGGCGACTTCTACGGCCCGGCCGGGGACCGGTTCGTCCGGGTCGCGTTCACCGCGACCGACGAGCGGGTCGAGGCGGCCGCGGAGCGGCTTCGCGCGGCCCGCTGACTGAGGCTCGCAGCTAGAAGGCCGAAGGGGCCGGTGTTCCGAGGAGGAACACCGGCCCCTTCGCCGTCGTCGGAGCCGGGCGCCGCAGGGACCGGGGCGCCCGGGGCGCCGGTCCTACAGGCCGAGGCCGCCGCCGTTGACGCCGCCCAGCAGGCCGCCGACCGGGCCGAGCGCGCCGGTCAGGCCGCCGAGGCCCTGGAGCGGGCTGTTCGGGCCGAGGTCGGCGCCGCCCAGGCGGTTGGCCGAACCGTGCTCGGCCAGGCCGAGCACGTCGGCGCCGGGCAGGTCGGAGGTCAGGCCGCCGGGGAGGGCGCGGCCGACGGCGCCGATCGGCAGCGCGTCGGTGACGGCGCCGGTGCTGGGCACGGCCTGGGTGAGGCCGCCCGCCCCGGGCACGGCGTTGGCGACCGAGCCGGCCTGGGCGAGCCCGCCGACCGGGCCGGAGCCGGCCTGCGAGCTGCGCTGCGGGCCGGCGGCGTGACCGGTGACGGCCTCGCCGAGCTTGCCGGCCAGGGTCTTGGCGACCTTCGGGGTGACACCGGAGAGCTGGCCGGTGGTGGCGGCGGTCTGGTCGACCGGCGCGGTCAGCGAGCTGGCCTTCTCGTTCGCCTCGGGGAGCTGGTGGGCGACGATGTTGCCGGTGGCGTCGGCGGTGGCCGGCACGCCCGCGGCGACGGTGGCGGCGCCGGTGTTCCCGGCGGCCTGGCCCAGCTCGTGGGTGGTGTGCTGCAGGGTGGAACCCGTGTCGGTGTTGGTCAGCTGGCCCAGCGGGGCGGCCAGGTCGCTCTTCGGCAGCAGGGCGTCGGCGGCGGACGCGGAGCCGGCCGCGACCAGCGGGGTCGCGCCGGCCGCCACGAGCAGCGCGGCCTGGGCGATCCGGCGCGTGAGGGGGTGAGACATGGGGCTCCTCGAAGGGGTCTGGGTCCGTACCGTCCGCCGGGCGGACGACGTTCTTACCGCTTGAGAAGCCAGAAGGTTTCGGTCGGTGCAAGGAATACGCCGGCCCGACCATCGGATGGTAGGACCGCAGAGGGGGCCGCTCCCGGGGCCCGGCCGGGGGCGTCCGCGTGCGACGGGCCAAGGGGAGTGACGGTTCTGCGCCCCGCCCGGCCGGGACACCCCCGCGTCCACCTGCGTTGACGGGAATCACCCGGTCGGCGGCTACCCGGACACCAGTGCGTCAACCGCCCGGTACCGCGTTCCGGGCCGGAGCTCAGCCCTTCGCGGGGGCAGCCAGCGAGACCAGCACCAGCTTGGTGGACGTCCCCGTCGGCTGCGGCTTCCAGCCGTCCTCGGACTTCGCCTTCCGCCAGATCCGCCCGTCGTACGCGACGGTCTCGATGCCCAGCTTCTGCGCCTGGGTCACCGCCCACTGCGCCACCGCCCAGCCGTTCTGCCGCTCGGCGTCCGGCCCGGCGTCGGTGGACGCGGTCGGGTCCGGGGTCAGCGAGACGGCGTTCTCCGCGCCCTTGATCGTCGAGGTGTAGCCGGCCGCCGGGGTCACCGTCCGGCCGAACTCCCGGCGCACCCGGTCGCTCAGCACCTGCGCCCGGTCCGGGCGGGGCGCCGCGGCACCGGTGGCCGGCGTCGCCCCGGCCGGGGCCGGCGAGGCGTCCTCCTCGTCGGTGTCCGGCGCGGCGAAGTCGCGCACCACGCAGTTCAGCGCGGCCGCCTCGCGCCCGGTCAGCGCGGAGGCCAGCAGGGTGGCCTTGGTCTCGTGCTTGGCGTAGGCCTGCGGGTAGCCGCTCTTCTGCACCTGCTGGGCCGCGTCGGTCAGCGGTAGCCGGGTGTAACCGGGCACCTTCACCAGGCCGTCCAGGAACTTGTTGGTCGCGTAGACCGGGTCCATGATCTGCTGCACGGTGCCCCAGCCCTGCGAGGGCCGCTGCTGGAACAGGCCCACCGAGTCCCGGTCGCCGCCGGCCAGGTTGCGGATCTTGGACTCCTGCATCGCGGTGGCCAGCGAGATGGTCACGGCCCGGTCCGGCAGGGCGCGGGCGTGCGCGACGGCGGCGATGGTCGCCGCGTTGGCGGCCTGCGGGATCTCCAGCGTCCCCTCGCCGGCCGGCGTCTTCACCGAGCAGCCCTCGGGGGTCAGCAGCTTCTGGTCGCGCAGCCAGTAGAGGCCGACCGCGACCACGGCCAGGACGAGCAGACCGATCAGCACCACCCGCAGCGGCCTGCGACGCCGCGGCGGAGCCGCGTCCTCGCCCCCGCCGCCGCTCTTCCGCCTGGCCACCGCCGCCCCTCTCCAACCGAGCACTCCGAACCGACACCGTACCCACTCGGACGGGTGTGCGGCGGCGGGCGGTTGCCGCGAGGGTGTCACAGGCCTGCCACGGCCCGGCCCCGCCCGGGATCCCGGCAGGACTACGCTGGGCCACCATGAGCAGCCCGAAGACGCCCCTGGACCTCACCCTCGACGGCGGCGCGCTGACCGCCCAGCTGGTCGACTTCCCCTCCGTCAGCGGCGACGAGCAGGCGCTCGCCGACGCGGTGGAGGACGCCCTGCGCGCCCTCCCGCACCTGACCGTCGACCGGTACGGCAACAACGTGGTCGCCCGCACCGGCCTCGGCCGCGCCGAGCGCGTGCTGCTCGCCGGCCACATCGACACCGTGCCGATCGCCGACAACCTGCCCTCCTGGGTCGAGGGCGACCTGCTGTACGGCTGCGGCACCTCGGACATGAAGTCCGGCGTCGCCGTCCAGCTCCGGCTCGCCGCCACCCTGCCCGAGCCCAACCGGGACCTCACCTTCGTCTTCTACGACTGCGAGGAGGTGGAGGCGAACCGCAACGGCCTCGGCCACCTCGCCCAGGCCCACCCGGACTGGCTGACCGCCGACTTCGCGGTGCTCATGGAGCCCAGCGGGGCGGTCGTCGAGGGCGGCTGCCAGGGCACCCTGCGCGCCCAGGTCCGGCTGACCGGCGTCCGCGCCCACTCGGCCCGCAGCTGGCTCGGCGACAACGCCATCCACCACGCCGCCGAGGTGCTGCGCCGGCTCTCCGAGTACCGGGCGCGCAAGGTCGAGATCGACGGGCTTGAGTACCACGAGGGCCTCAACGCCGTCCGCATCGACGGCGGCGTGGCCGGCAACGTCATCCCCGACGAGTGCGTGGTGACGGTCAACTTCCGGTTCGCGCCGGACCGCGACGAGGCCGGGGCCGAGAAGCACGTGCGCGAGGTCTTCGACGGCTTCGAGGTCACCGTCACCGACTTCGCCCCCGGCGCGCTGCCCGGCCTCAACCAGCCGGCCGCCCGGGCCTTCCTCGCCGCCACCGGCGGCACCGCCCGCGCCAAGTTCGGCTGGACCGACGTGGCCCGGTTCAGCGCGCTCGGCGTCCCCGCGGTCAACTACGGCCCGGGCGACCCGAACATGGCGCACAAGCGCGACGAGCACTGCTCGCTGAGCGCCATCGCCGAGACCGAGGAGCGGCTGCGCGCCTGGCTGACGGCCTGAACCCGGCGGACGGCCGGACCGGTCCGCGCGGCCGGTCCGACCGTCCGACCATCGGCCGAACGCCATCTTCCGGTTGCCTGACCGACCTTCCACCGTTGCCTGAAAAAGGCGGGACGCGGGCGTAGGGTTTCGTCATGACAGGCACTGGAGACGAAAAGCACTACGGGCACGGTCCTGAGCAGGTGGGCGAGCCGCGCCCGAAGAAGGCGTGGCCCGAGAAGCAGAAGGGCCCGGTGCTGGTGCGCCGGGACCAGGTCGGCGAGAGCACCACGGACCAGCGCCTGCTGGACACCACCGGCCCGACCGACTGGCTGCACACCGACCCCTGGCGGGTCCTGCGGATCACCTCCGAGTTCGTCGAGGGCTTCGGCGCGCTGGCCGAACTCCCGCCCGCGATCAGTGTCTTCGGCTCCGCGCGGACCCCGGTCGACTCACCCGAGTACGCCGCGGGCGTGGCGATCGGCCGGGCGCTGGCCGAGGCCGGCTACGCGGTGATCACCGGCGGCGGCCCGGGCGCGATGGAGGCGGCCAACCGCGGCGCCTCGGACGCCGGCGGGCTCAGCGTCGGGCTCGGCATCGAGCTGCCCTTCGAGCAGGGGCTCAACGAGTTCGTCGACCTCGGGCTGAACTTCCGGTACTTCTTCGTCCGCAAGACGATGTTCGTGAAGTACGCCGAGGGCTTCGTCGTCCTGCCCGGCGGCCTCGGCACGCTGGACGAGCTGTTCGAGGCGCTCACCCTGGTGCAGACGAAGAAGGTCACCCGCTTCCCGGTGATCCTCTTCGGCAGCGCCTACTGGGGCGGACTCGTCGACTGGCTCCGCGACACCCTGGTCGCCCAGGGCAAGGCCGCCCCGCACGACCTGGAGCTCTTCCAGGTGACCGACGAGATCGACGAGGTCATGAAGATCCTCGCCGAGGCCCGCCGGCCCGTGCACGAGATCTAGGCCGCATCCCGACGGCGATCCGCGCGGATCCTCAGGCGAGCCCCCGGCGGGCCACCGCCGGGGGGCGGGTGCCGCGGATCGAGGCGACCATGTCGAGCACCTGCCGGGTCTCCGCCACCTGGTGCGCCCGGTAGATCCGGGCGCCCAGCCAGGCGGAGACCGCCGTGGTCGCCAGGGTGCCCAGCAGCCGCTCGTCCACCGGCCGGTCGAGCGTCTCGCCGACGAAGTCCTTGTTCGACAGCGACACCAGCACCGGGAACCCGGTCGCGGTCATCTCCGGCAGCCGCCGGGTCGCCTCCAGCGAGTGCCGGGTGTTCTTCCCGAAGTCGTGCCCCGGGTCGATGATCACCGCGTCCCGCCGCACGCCCAGCCCCACCGCCCGCTCGGCCAGCCCGACGGTCACCCGCAGGATGTCCGCCATGACGTCCTCGTAGCCGATCCGGTGCGGACGGGTACGCGGCTCGGCGCCGCCCGCGTGGGTGCAGACCAGCCCGACGTCGTACCGGGCGGCCACCTCGGCCAGCCGCGGGTCCACCCCGCCCCAGGCGTCGTTCAGCAGGTCCGCACCCACCTCGCAGACCGCCTCGCCGACCTCGTGCCGCCAGGTGTCCACGCTGATCACGGCCTCCGGGTGGCGCTTGCGCAGCTCCGCCACGAACGGCACGGTGCGCCGCAGCTCCTCCTCGACGGTCACCTCGTCGCCCGGCCCGGCCTTCACCCCGCCGATGTCGAGGATCGCGGCGCCCTCGGCCATCGCGCGGTCGGCGGCGGTGAACGCGGCCTCGTCGGCGAAGGTCGCGCCCTTGTCGAAGAACGAGTCCGGCGTGCGGTTGACGATCGCCATGATCACCAGCTCGTCGTCACCGAATTCCCGTGGTCCCAGGCGCAGTGCCACCGATGTCTCCTCCAGAGCTGCTGCGGGTGCGATGATGGCCCCCGGCCCATCGGGACCATGATCCCACTCCTGTCGGGGCCGGCCGGAAAATCGGGAGGACCGCTCGTGTTCTGGGTGATCGTGGTGGCCATGGCCGTGGTGGTCGGCGGCGCCGCGCTGGTGGCGCTCGGCGGCGGCGGCTCGCTCCCGGAGGCCGTGCAGGACCGGATCTCCGCCCGACTGCCGCAGGACCGCCCGCTGGGCCGCGCCGACGTGGACGCGCTGCGCCTGCCGATGGCCCTGCGCGGCTACCGGATGGACGAGGTGGACGACGTCCTCGACCGGCTGGGCGCCGAACTCTCCCACCGGGACGCCCGGATCGCCGAGCTGGAGGCGCTGGCCGCGGTGCGCGGCGCGGTCGAGACCACCGACCACCCGGAGCCCGGCGCCGAGCCGCTGCCCGGCCTGGAGGAGTTCGCCCAGGTCGTCGAGCCCGCCGTCGCCCTCACCAAGTCCGTCTGGGCCCCCGCGGCCCGCGAGCTCGACGACGCCGCGCCGGAGGGGGAGCAGCGGTGAGCACCGCCACCGGCGCCGTCCTGGGGGCGGACGGGCTGCGCCGCTGCGGCTGGGGCGACTCCTCGGACGACTACCGCGTCTACCACGACACCGAGTGGGGCCGCCCGGTCCGCGGCGACGACGCCCTGTTCGAGCGGGTCTGTCTGGAGGCCTTCCAGTCCGGCCTCTCCTGGATCACCATCCTGCGCCGCCGCGAGGGCTTCCGGTCCGCCTTCGCCGGCTTCGAGATCGCCGCGGTCGCCGAGTTCGGCCCGGCCGACGTCGAGCGGCTGCTCGCCGACACCGGCATCATCCGCAACCGCGCCAAGATCGAGGCGTCGATCGCCAACGCCCGGGTCGCCCGTGACCTCGACGGCGGACTGGACGCGCTGATCTGGGGGTTCGCCGGCGACCCGGACCGGCCGGCGCCCCGTACGACGGACGAGGTGCCGGCCGTCACGCCCGAGTCGACGGCGCTGGCCAAGGCCCTGAAGAAGGCCGGTTTCCGGTTCGTCGGCCCGACCACCGCGTACGCGCTGATGCAGGCCTGCGGACTGGTCGACGACCACCTGGCCGACTGCCACGTCCGCACCGCGCTCACGCGGTAGCCCCCTCGGACGCCGGGGCTACCGGCCCAGGTACGCCGGCTTCTCCTTGGCGATGAAGGCGCGGACCGCGATCCGGTGGTCCTCGCTCGCGCCGGCCAGGGTCTGCAGCTCGTCCTCCTTGTCGAGCAGCTCGCTCAGCGAGTGCGACGCGCCGTACGCCAGCGACTCCTTGATCGCGCCGTACGCCACCGTCGGGCCCTCGGCCAGCTCCTTGGCGAACACCCGGGCGGTGGCGGCCAGTTCGGCGAGCGGCACGACCTTGGTGGCCAGGCCCAGCTCCATCGCCTCGGCCGCCTTCACGGTGCGCGGCAGCATCAGCAGCTCGGTCGCCTTGGCGTGGCCGACCAGCCGCGGCAGCGTCCAGGAGGCGCCGGAGTCGGCGGTCAGCGCGATCCCGGCGAACGCGGTGTTGAAGCCGGCGGTGTCCGCGACGATCCGGAAGTCGCAGGCGAAGGCCAGCGAGGCGCCCGCGCCGGCCGCCACCCCGCCGACCGCGGCCACGGTGGGCTTGCGCATCCCGGCCAGCGCCCGCACCAGCGGGTTGTAGTGCTCGGCGACGGTCCTCAGCGCCCCCTCGCCGGTCTCCTCGGCCCGCTTCAGCAGGCCCAGGTGCTCCTTGAGGTCCTGGCCGACGCAGAACGCCCGGTCGCCCGCGCCGGTCAGCAGCACCGCGCGCACGGCCGGGTCCTCGGCGGCGGCGGTCACGGTGTCACGCAGCGCCACCTTGGTCGCCACGTCCAGCGCGTTCATCGCCTCGGGGCGGTTGACGGTGATGACGGCCAGGCCGCCGTCCAGCTCGTACAGCACGGAATCGGACATTGGGCGGGAGCTCCCTTGCTCGTGATCGTCGGCTGCCAGGATGCCGGAGCGCACGGCCACCTGGGGAGTGTGAGGTATCGCACCTTCCGGTGGCGTACGGAGCCGCGCCGCGCCGGGGCTTATGCCGGAAATTGGCACGGATTGCGGCGGTCCGGACGAGGTTGCACCGAGAGTGATGTTGGTCATCAGGCCGTGGCATGCGGGATAATGGCTTCCGATCAATGCGTTCGATACCGGCGGTGGACGGACTGCCGGTGCGTAGCTGAGCGGTTGCAGGAAGGGGAACGAGCATGGCGGCCATGAAGCCGCGGACGGGTGACGGCCCGCTCGAAGTCACCAAAGAGGGGCGGGGCATCATCATGCGCGTTCCGCTCGAAGGCGGCGGACGCCTCGTGGTGGAGCTCACGCCTGACGAGGCCGACGCCCTCGGCGAGGCCCTGAAGAAGGCCTGCGGCTGACCGCAGCAGGTGCTCGCCATCTCCTGGAGATGTGCTGCCGGGCCCGGGTACGACGATCTCGTCGGCCCGGGCCCCGTACGTTCCGGCGCCGTACGGTCCGGCCCTGTGCGTCCCGTCCCGGGGCGCCCGGCTACCGCTTTTAGCGCCGCTACCGCTTCACGGCGCAGAGCAGCCCGTCCGAGACCGGCAGCAGCGCGGGCAGCAGGGTGTCGCTCTCCCGGACGTCCCGGACGAGGTCCCGGACCGACCGGGTCTGCGGGTCCTGGAGCTCCGGCTCGGCCAGCCGGCCCTCCTGGAACACGCCCTCGAAGCAGACCATCCCGCCCGGCCGCAGCAGCCGCAGCGACTCCGCCAGGTACTCGCCGGACTCCGCCGGGTCGCCGTCGCAGAAGACCAGGTCGTACTGGCCGTCGGCGAGCCGCGGCAGCACGTCCAGCGCCCGGCCCGGTATGAACCGCGACCGGTTGGCCGCGAACCCGGCGGCCTGGTAGGCCTCCTTCGCCAGTTGCTGGCGCACCGGCTCCGAATCGACGGTGGTGAGCACGCCGTCCGGTCGCATCCCGCGCAGCAGGTACACCCCGGAGACGCCCGTCCCGGTGCCGATCTCGGCCACCGCCTTGGCGTCCAGCGCGGCGGCCATCAGCCGCAGGCAGGCACCCCCGCTCGGGCCGATCGCCCGGATCCCGGTGCGCGCGGATTGCGCCCGGGCGTACGTCAGCACCGCGTCCTCGCCGACAAAGGTGTCGGAGAGCGCCGCGCGCGCGGGCCCGAACTCGCTGATGGCTGCCTCTTTCGGAGCCCCGGGTGGCGGCCCGGCGCCGAGCGGATGTCGATATTTCCTGCCACAGGTTACTGGCCGGGCGGGAACCGCGTACGGCGGCGGGCCGTTGGTGAAGCAGGGACCGGGGGAACAGGCCGTCCCGGAGACCCTCCGGGAGCCGTCCTCCGGGCCGGACGACGCCGGAGATGCCGGACGCGGTCCCGGAGACTTCTTATCCGGGCTTGACGGGCGAGGTGGATATGGTGGTGGCCCTGCTGGGCAGAAGAGCCAACCGAGGAGGTGTGGCCGAGGGCGACGTCCCTGTGCGGCGGCACTCCCGCGGCACCACGTCGGCCCGTACGCCGAAGCCCGTGATGAACCAGCCTGCGCACTCCACCCTGGACCAGCCGACCGCCGCGCACGACGCGCCGGCCGCCGGCGCCGCCGAGGCTCCCGCTCTCGCGACCTTCTCCGAGGGCCCCGACGCGCAGACCTGGACTCCGCCCAGCTGGGAGGAGATCGTCGAGGCCCACAGCGCGCGCGTCTACCGGCTGGCCTACCGCCTGACGGGCAACCAGCACGACGCCGAGGACCTCACCCAGGAGGTCTTCGTCCGGGTCTTCCGCTCGCTGTCCACCTACACCCCCGGCACGTTCGAGGGCTGGCTGCACCGGATCACCACCAACCTCTTCCTGGACATGGTCCGCCGCCGCCAGCGCATCCGCTTCGACGCGCTCGGCGAGGACGCGGCCGAGCGGCTCGCCTCCCGCGAGCCCAGCCCGGCCCAGCACTTCAGCGACACCCACTTCGACGCCGACGTCCAGCAGGCCCTGGACACCCTGGCGCCCGAGTTCCGTGCCGCCGTGGTGCTCTGCGACATCGAGGGCCTCTCCTACGAGGAGATCGCCGCGACGCTCGGCGTCAAGCTCGGCACCGTCCGCAGCCGCATCCACCGCGGCCGTTCGCACCTGCGCGCCGCCCTCAAGCACCGTGCCCCCGGCTCGGCCCCCGGCCGTGAGCGCCGCGGCGGCGGTGCCGAGGAGCAGCCGGTCCCGGTCGGCGCCGGAGTCGGTGAGGCCCCGGCCGTGCCGGGCGGGCGCGGACGGAGGCGATCGTGAGCGCAACCGGCCGGTCAGGGCCGGACTGTCCGGACACCCCCGGCCGTACGGCCGCCCGGCGCGCCGGCTGGCCGGCGCTGGGCCGCCGGGGCCAGGACGGACCGGGGCCGGCCGACGGTCCCGTGCCGCCGGGCGAGCCGGCGCTGCGCGCCGTCGCCGTCCGGCCGGTCGAGCCCGCCGAGGAGCACCACCTCGGGGAGCGGCTGTCCGCCTTCGTCGACGGCGAACTCGGCCACGACTCGCGCGAGCGCGTCCAGGCCCATCTGGCGACCTGCCCGCAGTGCCTCGCCGAGGCCGACGAGGGCCGCGCCGTCAAGCACCTGCTGACCCGGACCGGCACGCCCGGCCTGTCCTCCGGGCTGATGGCCCGGCTGATGGCCGTCGGGGCGCTCCCGGAGGACGAGCGGCAGCCGGGCGCCGACCGGCCGCGCCGGGACGACGACGACCTGCCCGGCGGCGGTGTGGCCGCCCCGGGCACGCTCGGCGGCAGCCGGTTGAACGGCGGTTCGTTCGGCCGCGGCGCCGGGGCCTCCTTCGGCGGCGGGGCGCTCGGGGCGGACACCCCGGTGCCCGGCGTCGACCCGCGGGCCTTCGGCCGCGGCGGCTCGGTGCTGCGCCCGCTGATCGGACGCCGCGCCACCCGCCCGGACGCCCTGGTCCAGCCGCTGGCGGCGGCCGCGGCCGCGATCGCCCCGGTGGTCCGGCCGGTCCCGCCGCGCGGCCGGCGCTTCGTCTTCGCGGCGGCCGGCGCCTTCTCGGTGGCCGCGGTGACGCTCGGCGGCGTCGGCGGCATCGCCGACCAGGGCGAGGAGCAGCGCGGCACCACGATCAGCCCGGCCGGCGGCGGCCGGGGCGGCATGGTCCCGATGAACGCCCAGGTGCCGGCGGCGGACCTGCCGCTCCGCCCGGTGGCGGACATCCGGGGCGCGTGGCCGTCGCACGAGCTCCCCGAGCGCACACCGAGCTCCGGTCTCGCCGGTCTGCACCGCGAGAACAGATAGACCTCGCCGGCCCCCTCAGGGGTCGCGCGGTCATCGGCGGGTCTTCACCACGGCTTCATCACACCGGGGGTCACGGACCCGCCGATGGCCATTACGCTGTGAGGAGCGTTTGTCCGATCCGGCCGAGAGCTTAGGGAGCTTTGGTGTTCAGCGACGTGGGCACACTGGAGATCCTGACCCTGGTCATCATGGCCATCGTGATCTTCGGTCCGGACAAGCTGCCGAAGCTGATCCAGGACACCATGGGCTTCATCCGGAAGGTCCGGTCCTTCGCGGACTCCGCGAAGGAGGACATCCGCAGTGAGCTGGGGCCGGAGTTCAAGGACTTCGAGTTCGAGGACCTCAACCCGAAGACCTTCGTCCGCAAGCAGCTGATGGGCGGCGACGAGGACCCGCTGGGCCTCAAGGACATGCGGGACACCCTGGACATCCGCTCGGTGCTGGACGACAAGCCGGCCGCGCCGGTGAACGGCCACGGCCGCAGCGGCAGCGTCTCCTTCGACAAGGCCGCCGGCCCGGCCCCCGCGTCCGCCGGAGCCCCGCTCGCGGTGGGCGAGCGCCCCCCGTTCGACCCCGACGCGACGTAGGCCCCGTCCGGCATCCGGGACACCCCCGCCCCGCCGAGCCGCACGGCTGAGCGGGGCGTCGGCGTGTGCGCCGCTATTGTGCTGATTGTGCCCGCTGTGCCGTCTGTCACTTTCCGGTCCCGTCCGGGCCGAAGTCGGTCGGCGGGGGCGCCGCGGTACGCCACGATGGGAGCGCACCACGGCAGGCAAACGTCGTTGAGGAGGCTCCGGGGATGGACGCGACGAGTCAGGCGGTGGGAACGGCCACGGCCGGCGGACCCATGGTCGGCGGACAGGCCGGCCCGGCGGACCCGCTGGTGCCGTACCTGGCCGCGGACTTCCCCTGGTACGGACTGGACGACGGCTGGAACGGCCGCCGCTTCCTGCTGCCCAGCGGCTTCGGCGGCCCGCGCTCCGGCGCGCACGGCACCGTCGACTACGGCAGCCTGGGTCACGGCGAGGAGCCGGCCCGCCAGTACGAGCCGCGCGACATGCGCAAGTTCGCCGTCACCGTCACGGTCGCCCGCCGGGAGAGCCGGCGCAGTGCCGACAACACCGGCACCCTGGAGGCGACCTCCGCCTCGTCCGCGGCCTGGCTGGCCGGCTCCGGCCTGCTGGCCGCGACCTGGCCCGGCCAGTTGGACCGGGCGCTGCGCCAGGACTGGCTGGACCAGCAGTCCGCGCTCGCCTGGGACCTCGCCGACGACCTGGCCGGCTCCGGCTGGTCCACCCTCAGCCTCCCGGTGAACGGCCTGCCGCAGCCGTTCCGCTACCGCGAGTCCGAGTACGGCTGGGTGCTGGCGGGCGAGGCCCCCGGCGTCATGCTCGGCGCCTACGGCCGCGGCATCAGCGCCTACGGCGCCGGCTTCGCCACCGTCCCCGACCTCACGGCCTACACCCGCCCGTAGAGGCCGTCCTCAACAGCCCGGACACGCGACAGGGGCCCGCCGGTACGAACCGGCGGGCCCCTGTCGTCGGTGCGTCAGAACTTGTTCTTCGGGGTGAGGCCGAGGGAGAGGCCCGAGAGGCCGCGCTGGCGGCCGCCGAGCTTGCCGGCGATGGCGCGCAGGGCGGTGCCGGCGGGGGAGTCGGGGGCGGCCAGGACGACCGGGCGGCCGTCGTCGCCGCCCTCGCGCAGCCGGACGTCGATCGGGATCGAGCCGAGCACCGGGACGGTGGCGCCGACGGTGCGGGTGAGCGCCTCCGCGACGGTCTGGCCGCCGCCGGTGCCGAAGACGTCGATCATCTCGTCGCAGTGCGGGCACGGCATGCCGGACATGTTCTCGATCACGCCGACGATCTTCTGGTGGGTCTGCACCGCGATGGTGCCGGCCCGCTCGGCGACCTCGGCGGCGGCCATCTGCGGGGTGGTGACGATCAGGATCTCCGCGTTGGGGACCAGCTGGGCCACCGAGATGGCGATGTCGCCGGTGCCGGGCGGCAGGTCCAGCAGCAGGACGTCGAGGTCGCCCCAGTAGACGTCGGCCAGGAACTGCTGCAGCGCGCGGTGCAGCATCGGGCCGCGCCAGACCACCGGGGTGTTGCCCGGGGTGAACATGCCGATCGAGATGACCTTCACGCCGTTCGCCTGCGGCGGCATGATCATGTCCTGGACCTGGGTGGGCCGGCCGTCGACGCCCAGCATGCGCGGCACGCTGTGGCCGTAGATGTCGGCGTCCACCACGGCGACCTTCAGGCCGTCGGCGGCCATCGCGGCCGCCAGGTTGACGGTCACCGAGGACTTGCCGACGCCGCCCTTGCCGGAGGCGACGGCGTAGACGCGGGTCAGCGTGCCGGGCTTGGCGAACGGGATCTCCCGCTCGGGGGCGCCGCCGCGCAGCAGCTGGGAGAGCTCCTTGCGCTGCTCGTCGCTCATCACGTCGAGCTCGACCTCGACGTCGGTCACGCCGGGGACGCGGCCGACGGCCTCGCGGACCCGGGTGGTGATGGTGTCGCGCATGGGACAGCCGGAGACGGTCAGGTAGACCGCGACCCGTACGGCGCCGCCCTCGCCGATCCCGACCGATTTCACCATGCCGATCTCGGTGATCGGGCGGTTGATCTCCGGGTCGTTGACGGTCGCCAGCGCCTGGCGCACGGACTCCTCCGTGACGCCGGCCGCAACCTCTGTCTCGTTGGCCATGCCTTGATGGTACGGCGCCGCGGGGGGTGCTTAACCGGCCGGTAGCGTGCCGCGGGTCACAGCGGCTCCGGGGCCTCCCGGCGGTCGTCGATCTCCTTGAGCAGCGACTGGAGTTCGGAGCGGAGGCTGCCCAGCTCGGAACCGATGTAGGCGCGGGTGGCGACCTCGCCGAGGCCCTGGCGCAGGGCCGCGACCTCGCGGGTGAGGTACTCGGTGTCGGCGATGTTGCGGTCGCTGGCGGCGCGGTCCTGCTCCATGTTGACGCGGTCCCGGTTGTCCTGGCGGTTCTGCGCGAGCAGGATCAGCGGCGCCGCGTAGGAGGCCTGGAGCGAGAGCACCAGGGTGAGGAAGATGAAGGGGTAGTCGTCGAAGCGGGCCACGTCCGGCAGCAGGGTGTTCCAGGCGACCCAGAGGATGATCACCACCGTCATCCAGACGAGGAAGCGGCCGGTACCGAGGAAGCGGGCGATCCGTTCGGAGAGCTTGCCGAAGGCCTCGGGGTCGTAGGACGGCAGGGTGAGCAGGCCGGGGCGGCCGGTGCGCGGCTGGTCGAGCCGGTTGCGCGAGGCCGGGCCGAGCGAGACGGTCTCGGTCCGGCGGTCCCGGGCGCCCTCGCGGGCGCGCAGCTGGCGCAGTTCGCGCAGCTCGCCCTTGAGCCGCTGGCGGGGGGACTCCTCCCGCCGGCCCTTGCGGTCAGCGTCCACCGGTCACCTCCCTCTCGTCCGGTTCGTCGGCCTGCTCCTCGCCTGGGCCGCCGTGCAGCGCGGCCTCCCGCCAGTCCTCCGGCAGCAGGTGGTCGAGCACGTCGTCGACGGTGACCGCGCCGACCAGGTGGTCCGCCTCGTCGACGACCGGCGCGGCGACCATGTTGTAGGTCGCCAGGTAGCTGGTGATCAGCGTCAGCGGGGTGTCCGGCGGCAGCGGGTCGAGGTCGTCGTCGACCAGCGAGCCGACCAGGGTGTACGGGGGTTCGCGCAGCAGCCGCTGGAAGTGCACGGTGCCCAGGTACTTGCCGGTCGGGGTCTCGTTCGGCGGGCGGCAGACGAAGACCTGGGCGGCCAGCGCGGGCTTGTGGTCGGAGACCCGCACCCGGGCGAGCGCCTCGGCCACCGTGGCGTCCGGCTCCAGCACGATCGGCTCGGTGGTCATCAGACCGCCGGCGGTGTTCTCCTCGTAGGTCAGCAGCCGGCGGACCGGTTCGGCCTCGTCCGGCTCCATCAGCTGGAGCAGCCGTTCGGCCTCCTCGCCGGGCAGCTCGGAGAGCAGGTCCGCGGCGTCGTCCGGGTCCATCGCCTCCAGGATGTCGGCGGCCCGTTCGTCCTTCAGCTTGCCGATGATCTCGACCTGGTCGTCCTCGGGCAGCTCCTCCAGGACGTCGGCGAGCCGCTCGTCGTCGAGTGCGGCGGCGACCTCGGCGCGGCGCTTGGCCGAGAGGTGGTGCATGACGCTGGCGAGGTCGGCGGCGCGCAGCTGGTCGAAGGTGGCGAGCAGGTTGGCGGCGCCCTGGTTCTCCTCCGGCAGGGTGAATCCGGTGACGTCCTGCCAGCCCAGGGTGAGCGTCTCGCCGCGGGCCTTGCGCAGCCGGCCGATCCGGCCGACCTGCACGAAGACCTTGCCGATCTCCCACTCGCGCAGCCGGGTCTGGGTCATCGCGACGTCCAGGACGGTGACCTCCTGGCCGGTCTTGGTCCAGGTGACGGTGCGGTCCAGCAACTCGGCGAGGACGAGGGTCTCGGCGGGGCGCTGCTCGAAGCGGCGCATGTTGAGCACACCGGTGGTGATCACCTGGCCGGACTCCAGGCTGGTCACCCGGATCATCGGGAGGAAGATCCGGCGCCGGCCGACCACCTCGATCACCAGGCCGAGCACCCGGGGCGGGCGACTGCCGATCCGCAGGGCGACGACGACGTCCCGCACCCGGCCGACCTGGTCGCCGTTCGGGTCGAAGACGGCGATGCCGGCCAGGTGTGAGATGAAGACCCGGTTGGCTGGCCCTGCCATGGACTCCCTCGCCTCGCTCGACGCCCGGTCGGGCGTCGCGGGCACGCCCCGCGGCCAAGGCTACTCGGGCGGCTCCGCCCGGGCTCGGTGGGGGCCGGGCGAATCGGGCGAACGGGGGCGGATGGGAGGGTGTGGCGCTGCGTCAGCCCTTGCGGCGCTTGAGCAGCAGCTTCGGCAGCCCCGCCGGGATCGGCCGGCGGGTGGTGGCCGGCGTGGCCATCGGCGCCGTGGCGTGCGAGCCTTCCGGCATCGCTCCGGGCCGCTCGGCGAGCTCGGCGCCCGCCGCCCCGGCCGGCTCCAGCCGCAGCACCCGGCACTCACGGGCCCAGCGGTCGGCGATGGCGTCGGTGTCCGGCGCGTTCAGCCGCTTGCCCTTCAGCTCCTCGACGGCGCCCAGCCAGGCCTCGCTCTTCGGGGCCAGCTCGACCACCCGGGCCTGCCAGCCGGTCAGTCGGCCGCCCTTGTCCTTGCTGCGGACGGTGACCGTCGCGCCCGCCCCGCCGGCCAGCCCGTGCAGCGGCTGCTCGGCGCCGTCGCCGACCACCACCACCGCGCCGTCGTGCCAGGCGTGCCAGAGCGCCCGCGCGTGCTCCTGGCCGTCCGCCAGGACCCAGAGCAGTCCGGACTTCTTCGCGGCCTCCTCCAGCAGGGCCCGGTCGAGGAAGTCGTCGGCGGTCGCGGCTGCGGCGGGCGTACGGTCCATGGCGCACAGCGTACGGCCTGCGTGGTACGGGCCGCGTCGGGCGGGCGGCGTCTCGCGCCTCGGGCGACAGTTCCATGACGGCCCCATGGGCCTTACGGTAAGAGCGCCCCGCACCGCCGACCAGATGTAGAGGAGTGCCGTGCCCGCCGCCCGGCCCGAGATCGACGCCGCCGAAACCGCCGCCGTCACCGCCGCCGTCACCGCCGCCGTCCCCGTTCCCGACCCCACCGCCGGGACGCCGGCCGCCCCCGGGCGCCCCCTCCCCAGGACCGACCTGGTGCTGCTCGCCGTCTCGGTCGGCGCCATCTCGCTCTCCGCCCCGCTGATCAGCGCCACCGCCGCGCCCGCCCTGGCCATCGCCTTCTGGCGCAACGTCATGTCGGTCGGTGTCCTCGGCCCCTACGCGCTGCTGCGCCACCGCGCCGAACTGCGGGCCGTCCCCCGGCGCGCGCTGCTGCTGGCCATCGCCGCGGGCGTCCTGCTCGCCGTCCACTTCGCGCTGTGGATGCCCAGCCTGCGGATGACCTCGGTGGCCTCCGCGACCGCCCTGGTCACCACCACCCCGCTGTGGACCATCGTGCTGATGCGGCTGCTCGGGGTACGGGCGCCCCGGATGGTGTGGATCGGCACGGTGGTGGCCTTCGCCGGCGTCCTGGTGCTCACCGGCGTCGACCTCTCGCTCTCGCCGCGCGCCCTGGCCGGTGACGCGCTCGCGCTCGGCGCGGGCCTCGCCGCCGCCGGGTACATGCTGCTCGGGGCGGAGGTCCGGCGGACCGTCAGCACCACCGCGTACACCCTGGTCTGCTACGCCACCGCGGCCGCCGTCCTGCTGGTGGTCTGCCTGGTCGCCGGGACGCCGCTGTCCGGCTGGTCCGGCGGGGTCTGGTGGCAGATCGTGCTGCTGATGGCCACCGCCCAGCTGCTCGGCCACTCGCTCAGCAACCGGGTGGTGCGCACCCTCGGGCCCTCGGTGACCTCCACCGCGATCCTGCTGGAGACCCCGGGCGCCGCGCTGATCGCCGCGCTCTGGCTGGGCCAGTGGCCGCCGGCCGCGGCCTACCCGGCGGTGGTGCTGGTCCTGCTCGGCCTCGTCCTGGTCGCCCGCGCCGACCGGCGGTAGCCGCGGGCCAGGCCGTGTAGTCGGGCCTTGTCGCCGGGCCTTGTCGCCGGGGCTCGCCGTCGGGCCCCGGCTACAGCCAGCCGTTGCGGCGGAAGCCCCGGTACATGCCGATGCAGATCAGCACCACGCTGCCGAGCACCATCGGGTAGCCGTACCGGTGGTGCAGCTCCGGCATGTAGTCGAAGTTCATCCCGTACACGCCGGTGATCATGGTGGGCACCGCGAAGATCGCCGCCCAGGCGGTGATCTTGCGCATGTCCTCGTTCTGCGCCACCGACACCTGCGCCAGATTGGCCTGGAGCAGCGAGTTCAGCAGCTCGTCGAAGCCGTGCACCTGCTCGGTGACCCGGGCCAGGTGGTCGGCGACGTCCCGGAAGTACTTCTGGATCTCCGGGTCGACCAGCCGCTGCAGCGGCTCCGACAGCTGCTGCATCGGCCGCAGCAGCGGCGCCACCGCCCGCTTGAACTCCAGCACCTCGCGCTTGAGCTGGTAGACCCGCCCGACGTCCGCGCCCCGGCCGCCCCGGTTGGAGAACACCTCGAACTCGATCTCGTCCACATCGGTCTGCAACTGGTCCGCGACCAGCATGTAGTTGTCCACCACGTGGTCGGCGATCGCGTGCAGCACCGCCGACGGGCCCTTGGCCAGCAGCCCCGTGCCGTCCGCGTCGGCCTCCAGCCGGTGCCGCAGCTCCTTGAGCGAGCTGTGCCCGCCGTGCCGCACGGTGATCACGAAGTCCCGCCCGGCGAACACCATCAGCTCGCCGGTCTCGACCACCTCGCTGGTCGGGGTGAGCTGGTCGTGGTCGACGTACCGGATCGTCTTGAAGACGGCGAACAGCACGTCGTCGTACCGCTCGACCTTCGGCCGCTGGTGCGCGTGCACCGCGTCCTCGACCGCCAGCGGGTGCAGCCCGAAGCGCTGGGCGATGCCCTCGAACTCCGCCTCGGTCGGCTCGTGCAGCCCGATCCAGCTGAACGAGCCGTCGCCGTCCGGCAGTTGCTTGGACGCCTTGACCAGCCGGGCCGCCTCGCGCGGGCTGCAGGTCTCGCCGTGGCGCCGGCCGTGCTGGTAGACCGCGCAGTCCACCACCGCCGACGGCGTCTCACCGGGGTGGATGGTGTCGAACAGGCCCGCCGCGGTTCGGCGGCGGTTGGTGCGGACGGCTGCGCGCAGGCTGTTGATCATCGACATGGCAGGCTCCCTTGGGCAGGAACCGCCGCATGACGGCGTGGTGACGGGTGGCCGCGGTGCGACGGCGGAGGAACACCGATGGAATCCGGCGCCTGCGGTCGCTCCTCGGCCTTGCTGGGGCACGCGGAACGGAACGACCTGACGTCGGTGGGGGTGCTCTCCCGGCCGGACCGGATGGCCGCGTGCCGACGGCACGGGGCGGGCGGGTCCAGCGCGCCGGTGACGAAACCGTTCGGCACTGCCGAGGTTTCCGGAGCCCGCTGTTTCAGCCCGTGTGTCGAGGGGTACGGGGAAGGCGTCCGGGCCGGGTAGAGCTGCCGGTACTGCATGGTCGGCTGGTATCCACCGCAACCACCTCCTTCGCGCCGCTGCCCCGGAGGAAGGGGAATTCCCCGGTAGCCAGTCGCTCACACTAACATCCGATCGGCCTCCGCCGCGCCCGCGTTCACGTAAAGGCCGTGCCAACGGCCTGCGGCGCGCGGGTTACGCTCACCGGCATGGCCCACGACTTCCCGCTCTTCGGCGACCCCTCCGGCGGCAGCGCGCACGGCCCCTCCCGGGCGGCGGTCCTGGCCGCCGTCGAGGCCAGGCTGCTCACCACCTTCGGCGAGACGAGCGGCCGCGCCGCCGTGACCTTCCTCGGCACCGACCGCATCGAGGTGCTGCGCTTCGGCCCCGACGCCGAGGGCCTGGTCCGCTACGCCACCCTCGGGATGTCCGCCGCGCCGATGGCCGACCCGAGCGCCGCCGTCGCCGACCAGGTCCGCGGCCCGCGCGCCGAACTCGTGCTGACGGTCCGCGGCGGGCGCGACGGCGTGCTCCGCCCGCTGGCCACCTTCGCGGCGACCCCGCAGGTGGAGGGACTGGTGGTGGCGCCCGGCGGCTCGCTGGACCTCGGCGCCCCGCTGTGGGAGGGCGCGCCGTTCACCTCCGTCCTGGCGGCCGAGCCCGGCGGGCTGGTCGAGGACCTGGAGCTGGACGCGCCGGCCGATCCGGTCCGCTTCCTGCCGCTGCTGCCGATGACCCCCAACGAGGCCGGCTGGAAGCGGGTGCACGGCGCCGAGGCCCTCCAGGAGCGCTGGCTCTGGTACGGGACCGACCTGCGCGACCCGGAGCGCCGGGGCGTCCGCCTGGACTGACCGGCCGGGCGCCCCGCCCGAACCGGCGTCAGCGCCCCGCGCGCGCCGGACCGGCGGGCGGGGGCAGCGTGCTCAGCCGCCGATCGGCTTCGCGCCGGTCGCCTGGCCCACCAGCGCCTCGTAGACCGCCGGATCGGTGGTGTGCTCGCCGAGCCGGACCGTCTTGCGGCCGCCGTGGTAGTCGCTGGAGCCGGTGGTCAGCAGCCCCAACTCGGCCGCGAGGCCCCGCAGGCGCTCCCGGGTGGGCTCGTCGTGGTCGATGTGGTCGACCTCCAGCGCGGCCAGCCCGGCCGCCGCGAGGTCGGCGATGACCTGGTCGGAGACGGTCCGTCCGCGCTTGTCCGCCCCCGGGTGGGCGAAGACCGGGACCCCGCCGGCCGCCCGGACCAGCCGGACCGCCGTCACCGGGTCGGTCTCGTGCTTGCGGACGTCCGCCCGCCCGCCGTTGGCCAGCCAGTCCGCCGTGAACGCGTCCGACACCGAGGCCACCACGCCCGCCTCGACCAGCGCGCTGGCGATGTGCGGACGGCCCACCGAACCGGCCCCGGCGATCCGCTGGACCTGCTCCCAGCTGATCTCCGCGCCCAGCTCACGGCAGCGCTCGACGATCGCCCGGCCGCGCCGGAACCGGTCGGTGCGCACCAGCTCGCGCTCCGCGGCGAAGGCGGGCTCGGCCGGGTCGAACAGGTAGGCCAGCAGGTGCATCGAGATGTCGTCGACCACACAGGAGAGTTCCGCGCCCGGGACGAGCGTCAGCCGGGTGCCGGCGGGCAGGGCGTGCACCGCGTCGGCCGCCTCGGCGTGGCCGGCCACCGTGTCGTGATCGGTCAGCGCCACCACGTCCAGCCCGGCCGCGACGGCCGCCGCCACCAGTTCGGCCGGGGTGTCCGTGCCGTCGGAGGCGTTGCTGTGGGCGTGGAGGTCGATGCGCACGGGCGGTGCTCCTCGAAGGTCGGCGCCGCGCGGGGCGGCGCTGGGGGCCGGCCCGGCGGGCCGGTGGCTGCCGCCCAGGATAGTGCGGCCGCCGCCCGCGGGTGAGGGGCCGGGCGGACCGGCGGGGGTCAGCCGAGCAGTTGGGGCGACAGGGCCCCGCAGGGCAGCAGGTCCAGCTCGGCGCCGGCCTCCCGCAGGTCCGTCAGCACCAGCTCGTCGTACATCACCAGGGCCGACTGCTCGGGCCAGGCGACCGCCCAGAGCCAGAGGCCGCGGGCCTCGCCGACGAACACCGCGCGGTCCGCCGGGGCGTCCGGCACGTGGAACATCGGCGTCGGCCGGCCGGCCGCCATCAGCTTGGCGTCGGCGGGCTTGTAGAGGGACACCGACTCGCCCGGGTCCGGCCCGGACAGCCCCGCGTACCGGGCACCGAGGCCCACGCCCAGCTCCTCGGCCACCAGCACGAGTTCGCCGAAGCCGCCCAGCGGGGCCGGCCCGGAGCAGGCGACGGCGGTGGCCCGGGCGCCCGAGACGTCGTCCCCGACGTGCGCGATGCCGGTGTAGAGCCAGCCCACGGGGAGCGGCCAGGGCAGCCAGACGGGGACCTGCGACCGGGCGACGGCGACGCCGAGCGCCTCCACACTCGGTGGCAGCACCGGCTGCATCGGGTGCACGGCGCCGTGCAGGTCGCACTGCCAGGTGTCGGAGAACAGACCGGGCGCGCGGACCCGACCGGCGCACCTCGGACAGCTGGGCTCGCCCCTCATAGCCGACAACGCTCCTCCCTCCGGACGGCCGCGTCAAGGACGATCACCCGTACGGAGGGCGGCGCGGCACCTGTCGGTGGCGGGTGCCGGCCTGGCGCGGGGTGGGCGCGGTGCGGGCGGCTCCCGTGGGGAAATGTCCAGCGGGGGGCGGCGGCAAACGTCGGGGGTGTGCGCCGGGGCGCGGCGGCGGGGTGCCGTTCGAGCGGCGTTCGGGTGGGAGCCGGGTCGAGGTCCGGATCGGAGGCCGCGGCGGTGGGCCCGGACGCACTGACGCCCCGTCGTCGCTGCGGCGATGACGGGGCGTCAGTCGGGTATCGGAACGTCCGGATCGGACGCGCCGGGCTCCTCGGCGGCGGGGGAGTGCGGGGACTCCGTGGCGCCGGGCCCGGTCAGACGGCCGGGCACGGACGGATGAGCAGGCGCTCGCCGGTGCGGGCGGCGGCCTGGACGAGCTCGCGGACGGTCTCGGCGTCGGCGATCAGGCGGTCGGTGGCGGTGCCGTGGGCGTCGTCCAGTCGGAGAATTTCGAAGCGCATGGGCGTCTCCTTTCCTGGCCCCGCGGGGCGGGGCGGTCGTGGCTGAGCGGGTATCAGCCCGTTCGGGGTCTGTCGGGTCGAGGCGCCTCGGACCGATTCGTCTCGGGTCGAGTCGCCGACCAGCTGCTCTCGCGGCAAAGAGGGCTCCCCCCTGATTGCCAAGGGCGTCGGTGTCCCTGCTGTACCAGCCTGTGGCGGCGCTGCTACCGGGCCGTTGCCCGTCGGTGAAGTCCTGGTTTCGGAAGGGTCGCGCCGGCGACGCGCCGACGGCACTGTCGACGATGTTTCCAGGACCTAATCAAATATTACCGCAACTAACGAATTTTGTCGCCCCCTTGTACCAGGAGCCCGCGCGGGCCCGCGCGGCGGGGTCCCGATTCGGGGGTGCGGGAGGGTCGGCGGCCCGTCAGGCCCAGTGGGCCAGCAGGGCCTCGGCGGTGGCGGCCGGCTGCTCGGCGTTGGGGGAGTGACCGGCGTCCTCGACGACCACCCGGCGGGCGCCCAGCCGCTCTGCCATCGCGGTCTGCTCCGGAACCGGCCAGGCGTAGTCCCGGACGCCGGAGAGCACCAGGGCGGGCAGTCCGGCGGCGACCGTCGCGGCCAGCTCGGCCACCCGGTCCGGCGCGGCGACCAGATGGCCGCCGGCGGTGATCAGCGCCTGCGGCACGTTCGCCAGCCAGCGGCGGTGCAGGAACGCGGCCACCTCGGGGGAGGGGCGGCGCGCGCGGTCCCCGCTGCCCTCCTCCATCTGTTGGATCACCTGCCAGATCTCCTCCAGGCTCATCGTGGGCAGCACGTCGATCAGCAGCCTGGTCCGCTTCGCCTCGGCCGGGTCGATCGCCCCGGGGCCGGTGGCCATCAGGGTCAGCGACACCCACGGCAGCCGCGCGGCGCCCGGGCCGGCTGCCGCCGTCTCCGCAGCCTCCGCCAGGACGGCCTCGCGGACCACCTGGCCGCCGAAGGAGTGGCCCAGCAGGTGCAGCGGCCCGGTCCCGTCCTCGGCCGCGAGGGTCGCGGTGAGCGCCCGCACGTCCGCGCCCAGCGCCGCCACCGTGTAGGCGGCCGGGTCGTCGTGCGGCCCGCCCGTCTCGTACTGGCCGCGCTGGTCCACCGCGGTCACCCGGTAGCCGGCCGCGGCGAGCGGCTCCAGCAGCGCGATGAAGTCCTCCTTGCTGCCGGTGAAGCCGGGCACCAGCAGGGCCGAGCCGCGCGCCGCGCCGACGGGCTCGGCCCGCAGCGCCGCGAACTCCCCGCGGGCCGTCACCAGCCGCAGCGCCCGCGCACCGGGCGGGAGGGTGAGGAACGGCGGCGTGCTCATGGACGGACCTCCGGCGACCGGTGCGAACTGGCGAGGAACCCCGAGCTTAGGGCGTGTCTTGCGGATCACGGCGCGCGGACGCCGCAGGGGCGGTCCGGAGGTCCGGACCGCCCCTGCGGGGGAAACGCGGGTCAGCTCTCCGGGGTCGCCTCGGCGGCGGCCGGGCGGCGGGTCCGGGTGCGGCGGCGCGGGGCCGCGGCCTCGGCGGCGCCCTCGGCCGGCGCCGCGGCGGTCGCCTCGGCCACGGCCGGAGCCTCCGTCTTCGCCTTCGCCCGGGTACGGGTGCGCTTCGGCTTCTCCACGGCGGCCGGGGCCTCGGCCGCCGGCTCGACGACGGCGGCCTCCGCGACGGCGGTGGCGACCTCGGTGGCCGTGCCCTCGCCGGACGCCGCACCGCGCGAGCGGCGGCGACGGCGGCGCGGGGCCGCGGCGTCCTCGGCGCCCTCGACGGCCGGGGCCTGCGACGCGACGGGCGCCTCGGTGGCGGCCGGCGCCTCGTCGGCGGCACCCGGGGCGCCGTCGAGCGAGCCGCCCCGGCGGGTCCGCCGGCGCTCACGGGGCTTGCGGGCCGACTTCTCCTCGGCCGCGGCCGGCTCGGCGACGGCGGCGGGGCCGGAGGTCCGGCCGCCCTTGCCGCGACCGCCGGTGCGCGAACCGCGCCCGCCGGTCTCGCCGAGGTCCTCGACCTCCTCCGCGCCGAGCCCGGCCCTGGTCCGCTCCGAGCGGGGCAGGATGCCCTTGGTGCCCGGCGCGATCTTCAGCAGCTCGTACAGGTGCGGCGAGGTGGAGTAGGTCTCCTCCGGCTCGTTGAACGGCAGGTCCAGCGCCTTGTTGATCAGCTGCCAGCGCGGAATGTCGTCCCAGTCGACCAGGGTGACCGCGGTGCCCGAGGCGCCGGCCCGGCCGGTGCGGCCGATCCGGTGGAGGTAGGTCTTCTCGTCCTCCGGGCACTGGTAGTTGATCACGTGCGTGACGCCCTCGACGTCGATGCCGCGGGCCGCGACGTCGGTGCAGACCAGCACGTCGACCTTGCCGTTGCGGAACGCCCGCAGCGCCTGCTCGCGGGCGCCCTGCCCGAGGTCGCCGTGCACGGCGCCGGCCGCGAAGCCGCGCTGGGTGAGCTGGTCGGCGACGTCGGCGGCGGTCCGCTTGGTCCGGCAGAAGATCATCGCCAGCCCGCGGCCGTCGGCCTGCAGGATGCGCGAGACCATCTCCACCTTGTCCAGCGAGTGCGCACGGAAGATGTGCTGCTCGATGTTGGCCACGGTGGTGCCGGTGTCGTCCGGCGCGGCGGCGCGGATGTGGGTCGGCTGACTCATGTAGCGGCGGGCGAGGTTGATGACCTGGCCCGGCATGGTCGCCGAGAACAGCAGGGTCTGCCGCTTGGCCGGCAGCATGGTGATGATCTTCTCGACGTCCGGCAGGAAGCCGAGGTCGAGCATCTCGTCGGCCTCGTCCAGGACCAGCGAGCGGACCGTGGAGAGGTTCAGCTTCTTCTGGCCGGCCAGGTCGAGCAGTCGGCCGGGGGTGCCGACGACGATGTCGACGCCCTTCTTCAGCGCCTCGACCTGCGGCTCGTAGGCACGGCCGCCGTAGACGGCGAGCACGCGGACGTCGCGGACCTTGCCGGCGGTCTGCAGGTCGTTGGTGACCTGGGTGCACAGCTCGCGGGTCGGGACGACGATCAGCGCCTGCGGGGACTCCGAGAGCTGCTCCTCCGTCGCGCGCCCGGCGTCGACGTCGGCGCGCACGACGACCCGCTCGATCAGCGGGAGGCCGAAACCGAGGGTCTTGCCGGTGCCGGTCTTGGCCTGGCCGATGACGTCGTGCCCGGTCAGCGCGACCGGCAGGGTCATCTCCTGGATGGGGAAGGGGTGGACGATGCCGACGGACTCAAGGGCCTCGGCGGTCTCCGGGAGGATCCCCAGGTCCCGGAACGTGGTCTTCGTGGGTTCAGCGGTGGTGGACAGGGTGCTGCCTCTTCCGTGTGGAGGGGCCGAGAGCGAGCGGCGGGCGGGCAGCCGCGCGGCTGCGTACGGGCCTGGACGGCCTCGAATGCAGCTGCGCGGACGCACAACCGCGCCGGTCCCTGCGGCCGGCCGGTGCGCGGCCCGGTGAAGGGGGCGCGTCGCCGGCGGCGTCGGGGAGGATTCCCGTGAGGGACCTGCGCGGGACCTGCGCCGGCTGGCGCGGTCTCGGCGGCCCTCGCTCGGCCACTGATGCGGTGCCAAGGCTTGAAGTCCAAGCCATGGTCGGAGCCGATCGGCTCTCCGACCGGGCATCCGCGTACGTTGAGTACCCGGCTCCCGCGCGACTCGTCCGGGGGGACGGTGGCGCTTCGGAGCGGGCTTGCCAGGCGCACCGAGACGTCGGTGGCACCGTGCGAGCACGACGGGCCTCCGTACCACCATACAGTCACCCGACGACTCGAACACGTGACGCGGGCGACATCGCAGGTCGCAGCGGTGGGAGAGGTGCCCCGGGACGGACCGGGGCTAAGGTGCGGGTCATGGAGAACCGTGGTGAGACGCAGGACGACGTGGCGGCCGGCTCGATCGGCGACTGGGCGGCCTGCTCGGCCGACCCCGGATACCGGGCCGCCGTACTGGACCTGCTCGGCGCCCTCGCGTACGGCGAGCTGAGCGCCTTCGAGCGGCTCGCCGAGGACGCCAAGCTCGCGCCCGGCCTCGCGGACAAGGCGGCGCTGGCCCGGATGGCCACCGCCGAGTTCCAGCACTACCAGCGGCTGCACGACCGGCTCACCGAGATCGGGGCCGACCCGGAGGAGTCGATGCGGCCGTTCGTCGAGCCGCTGGAGCTGTTCCACCGGATGACCGCGCCCTCGGACTGGCTGGAGGGGCTGGTCAAGGCCTACGTCGGCGACGCCATCGCCACCGACTTCTACCGCGAGGTGGCCGTCCGGCTGGACGACGACACCCGCGACCTCGTGCTCGGCGTGATGTCCGACACGGGCCACGCGCAGTTCGCGGTCGACAAGGTCCGCCGGGCCATCGAGACCGACCCGCGGGCCGGCGGCCGGCTCGCCCTGTGGGGCCGGCGGCTGATGGGCGAGGCGCTCAGCCAGGCCCAGCGGGTGGTGGCCGAGCGGGACGCGCTCTCCAACCTGCTGGTCGGCGGCGTCCAGGTGCAGGGCTTCGACCTGGTCGAGGTCGGCAAGATGTTCAACCGGATCACCGAGGCGCACACCCGGCGGATGGCCGCCCTGGGCCTGGCGTCCTGATCCCGCCGGCACTGCCGCGTCCCGCACGGCCCCGTCCTGCTCGGCGCGGGCCGAGCGGGACGGACCCTCAGGCGGGCCGGTGGCGCCGGTGCGCCCCCGCGCGGTGGGCGCCCGCCCGGTGTTGGCGGTGGCGGTGCGCCGGCGCCCGCCCGGCGGCCAGGTCCGGCCGGGCCAGCACCGAGGTGAGTAAGGCCGAGGCGACCGCCGAGATCGCGATGCTCGCCGCCGGGTACCGGCCGTCCAGGGCGAAGTGCGCGACCACCCCGGCGAGCAGCGCCGAGCCCAGGGCCGTGCCCAGCGGCAGGGCCCGGCCGGCCGGGAAGTAGGCGGGCAACGACGCCAGTGCGGCGGCGCCGACGATCAGGCCGACGAGGGCGAAGGCGACGGTCTCGACCAGCAAGGATGCCTCCCCGGGGTACGGGTGTGCGGCACGTGGCCGGCCGCACTGACGCCGTACCCCGGCCGTCCCGTCCGTACACCCCCGGCACCCCCGGCACCCCCGGCACGTCGCTCACGCCGCCGGGGACCGACGGCGTCCGGGAACGACGGTGCCCCGCCCCCTCGGGTGAGGGAGCGGGGCACCGGGCGAGGCCCACGGTTCAGAGCGTGCCGAAACCGACCTTGCGCGCGGCCGGCTCGCCGATCTCCACGTACGCCAGGCGCTCGGCCGGGACGATGACGCGACGCCCGTGCTCGTCGGCCAGGGTGAAGAGCTTCGCGGTGCCCTCCAGTGCCTTGGCGACCGCGTCCTGGACCTCCTCGGCAGTCTGCGAGCTCTCGATCACGATCTCGCGCGGCGCGTTCTGCACGCCGATCTTGACCTCCACGGGCTTCCGTCCCTCCGGGGTTGCAGCCATCCACGCGCGGCACCGGACCGCCTGGGACAAGCGTTCTCGGCTGCCGCGCCGTACGGCTTCACCATAGAGCACCGGACGAGCACCGGATCAGTGCCGAGGCGAAGGTCCGTGGATCACTCGGCGGCGGGTGCCTCCGGCGACTCCGTGTTCGGGTGCATCGGGAAGCCCTTCAGCCCGCGCCAGGCCAGGCTGGCGACCAGCCGGACCGCCTCGTCGCGCGGGATCTCCAGACCCTGCGACAGCCAGTACCGGGCGGTGATCTGGGCCAGGCCGCAGACGCCCGCGGCGAGCAGCTTGGACTCCGACTCCGGCAGGTCGGTGTCCTCCTGGATCACCCTGCTGACCAGCGTCGCGCTGGCCTCCGCGGCCCGCTCGACGCGCTCGCGCACGGCCGGCTCGTTGGTCAGGTCCGACTCGAAGACCAGCCGGAACGCGCCGGACTCGCTGGAGACGTAGTTGAAGTACGCCTCCATGGTCGCCGCCACCCGCAGCTTGTTGTCGGTGGTGGTCTCCAGCGCCTCGCGGGTCGAGTCGACCAGGGCGTCGCAGTGCTTGTCCAGCAGCGCCAGGTAGAGCTCCAGCTTCCCGGGGAAGTGCTGGTACAGGACCGGCTTGCTCACCCCGGCGCGGTCGGCGATGTCGTCCATGGCGGCCGCGTGGTAACCCTGCGCGACGAACACCTCCTGGGCGGCACCGAGCAGTTGTTCACGGCGGGCGCTTCGCGGCAGGCGGGCACCGCGCGGGCGCTCCTGCGCCTCCTGGATGGCCGTCACGGCGCTCCTCACTTCACGGGTCGTACGGGGTCGGCAGGACGACCGATTCTACTTTCGGGTAACCGTGTTCGCGCTTGCCAAGTGCGAGAAATGCGATGGTCCCCCTTGTCAGGTGCCCACAATACGGCGCTCACCAGGGCCGTCGGCAGTGCCGGTGTCCGGGGAATGAGACGGGACCTTCCGGACCGGGCCGTCCACGGGCCGCGGCGGGGACGGCTCCGCCCGCGGCGGGGCGCGACCGATACCCCGCGATCGGCCGCCGCTAACGCCATGATCGGGAAGAGGTCACTCCGGTTCACTCGTTCAGGTGGCAACCAGGCATGTGACCGATGGATTTCCCCGGGCCGGTCCTACCTTTCTGCTGTCGGACCGAACAGGTGTGGGGGAGCCGCGGCCGCCGGAGAACCCGGAGGGCGGCCGCGCGAGGGCCGCCGGCGGCCGGTGGTGGCCACCGGTCCGGGCCGCCGTGTCCGCGGCGGGCTTCCCCCTCCGCCCGGGTCGCCCCCACGTCGGACGCGCCGCACGCGTCGCACGGAGGCGGCCGGGCGCCGGCCGGCCCGCGCGGCCGGCACCGCCCGCTCAGCCCGCCCAGCCATCCGCCGATCCCGTTCTGTCCTGGAGGTCTCCCGTGCGCGTTGCACTGCTCACCGAAGGTGTGCGCCCGCACGCTTCGCGTGGCGCCGGCGGCTGGTGCGACCGCCTGGTGGACGGCCTGCGCGAGCACGACTTCGCGTGGTACGTCCTCGCGGGGACGGACGGGACAGCGGGGACGGACGGGACGGCCGGGGCGTCCGCGCCGGGCGCCGGTCCCGACGGCGCCCGGCCCGGGATCCACGAACTCACCCTCCGGGGCCGCCGCCCGGCCGGCCGCGCGCCCGGCGCCCTGCGCGGACGCCAGTACGCCGCCGCCTACGACCGGCTGGTCCGGGCCCTGCTGCGCCCCGGCGAGCGCGCCGAGTTCGGCCCCGGCCTGTACCGGCTCGCCGAACTCGCCCGCGCCGACGGCGCCCTGTCCGCCTTCCTGGTCTCCGACCGGGCCCGGCGCGTCCTGGAACGGGTCTGGCGCTCGCCCGGCGCCGACACCTCCGCGGGCCTGCCCCTGGTCTGCGACGTCCTGGTCGCCGCCGACCTGCTCGAACAGTGCCTGCGGCCGCTCTCCGCCCCCTGGTACGGCACCGAGCCCGGCGGCCTCGGCGCCGCCGACCTCTGCCACGTCGTCGGCGGCGGCCCGGCCGCGCTGCCCGCGCTGGTCGCCAAGCAGCTGCACGGCGTGCCGTTCGTGGTCACCGAGCACGGGCTGCACCTGCGCGAGCAGTACCTCGGCTACCGCGAGGCCCCCTACCGCTGGCCGGTGCGGGCGCTGCTGCTCGCCTTCTTCCGGGCGCTCACCGAGGAGACCTACCGGCAGGCCGCGATACTGACCCCCGGCAGCGCCCACGACGAGCAGTGGCAGCGCCGCTGCGGGGCCGACCCGGTGCGCACCCGGGTGGTGTACGAGGGCACCCCGGCGGTCGAGCGGCCCGCCGCCGGCCCCGAGCCGGCCGCGCCCACGCTGGTCTGGGCCGGCGCCCTGGAACCGGGCCGGGACCCGGAACTCGCCCTGCACGCCTTCGCCCGGGTCCGCGCCGAGCTGCCCGACGCGCGCCTGGTCGTCCACGGTGAGGAGGCCGTCCCCGGCTACCTGGCGCACTGCGCGGCCGTCGCCGAGCGGCTAGGGGTGGCCGGGGCGGTCGAGTTCGCCGGCCGGCCCCGGTCGGCCGCCGACGCCTGGGCGGACGGCACCGTCGTGGTCTTCTCCGCGCTCTCCCAGCGCCGGCCCCGGCTGCTGGCCGACGCGATGCTGAGCGGTCGCGCCGTGGTCGCCACGGATGTCGGGGTGGCCCGCGAGGTGGTCGGCCCGACCGGGCTGCTCGTCCCGCCGCGCGATCCGCAGGCGCTGGCCGGGGCCTGCCTGGCCCTGCTGCGCGACGCGGAGCGCCGGGCCCGGCTCGGACTGGCGGGCCGCCTGCGGGCGCAGGAACGCTTCGCCGTCGAGCCGGTGATCGGCGCCTTCCGGGAGATCTACCTGGAGCTGGTCTCGCACTGGCCGGCCTTCCCGGCCGTCGCCCCGGACGCCGGCGCCGGCCCGCGGCCCCGGCCGTTCGCCCGGCCCGCCGAGTACTGGATCACCGACCGCCGGCACACCGCCCCGGAGCCCGACGGCGGCCCGGCGCACGCGGCCGCGGGCCTCCTGGAGGACGGTGCCCCGGGCGTCCGTCAGTCCGCCGGGCCCGTCACCGACGACGCGGACGGGGGCGAGGCCGTGGGGCCTGACGGCGCGGTGCTGCCACTGGCGCGCGGACGGGGACCGGTGGGCGGTGCGGGGGCCGGTGCGGTGCCCGATCCGGCCGGGACCCTCGCGGAGGCGGTCTGATGGCGGGCGGCGGCGGGGCCGCGCCGGCCGTCGGGCTCGCGGACGGGTCCGGGGACCCGGTCCGGGAGGTGATGGCCGAGCACCGGGTGCTCTGCGAGCGGGCCGTGGACCCGCTGGAGATCGCCGCCGGGCTGGCCGAGGCCGGTCTCGGCCCGGCCGCCGCCGCCCGGTGCCGGCACGCAGACCTGTTCTCGCTCGCCGAGGAGCTGTACGCCCGGGTGCCGCGCCGACCGCCCTCGACCGAGCCGGCCGGGCCCGCCGAGGGCTGGCAGCGGCGGTGCGCGGCGGCCCTGCGGACGGCGGGGCTGGCCGTGCTCCCGTGCGCGGCGGCGGCCGCCCTCGGCGGCAGCCGTCCGGTGCTGCTCGCGGCGGCCGTTCCGCTCGCCCTCGTCCCGGCGGCCGCCGGTGCGGACCGGACGGGCGGCGCGGCGGAGGCGCCCTGGGCCGGGCCCGGTCCCGAGGAGGGGCCGGAGGCGGAGCTGGGACCGGCCGGGCCCGTGCGGGAGCGGACCGGTCGGCCCGTGGCGGGCCGCCACCGGTGGGCGCCGGCCGGGCGGGGGGCCGGGGTGGCCGCGCTGCTGCTGGTGCCGCTGGCCGTGGCGGCCGACGGGCCGGGCGAGCGGCGGGTGACGGCCGCGCTGGTGCTGGCGGCGGCGCTGTCCGCCGGGTCCGCGGAGTGGGCGGCCCGGTGGTACCGGCAGATCGGCCGGGGGCACCTGGGGGCGGCGGCGACGCTGGCCGAGTTCCGTTCCCGGATGCGGCCGGTGCTCCCGGTGGCGCTGGCGCTGCACCTGGCGGTGCTGGCCGTACTGAGCTTCGCGGCGCTCGCCGTGCTGACCGCGCTCGCGCCGAGGCCCGGCCCGGCGCACGGCGGCGGCCTGCTGCACCTGGCGGCCGAGCGCGCCGAGCCCGCCCAGTGGGCGGCGCAGGGGGTGCTCGGTCTGCTGCTGGTGCTGCCCGTGCTGCTGGCGCGCTGCGGACGGCCCGGAGCGGCCGCGCTGCGCGCGCTGGCCGGCGCGGCGGGGACGGCGCTGCTGCCCGCCCCGGCCGGCGGGCTGCTCGGCGGCGGCGCGGTGGCGCTGGCCCTGCTGCTGTACGCGTGGCCGGTGCTGGGCCGCCCCGATGCGCACCGCTGACCGGGCACCCGCGCGGCGACCGCCGTCCGGGCCGTCCGGTCCCCTCGATTTCCCGTTGTTCACTCGAACCCGCCAGACCGTGCCCGGTCTGGCTTCGTGGAAGGACGCCCCCGATGAGGGTGCTGCTGCTGGGCGCCGACGGCTTCATCGGCCGTCGGGTCACCGACCGCCTGCTCATGGATCCGGAGTTGCAGGTGACGGTGCTCGGCCGGCGTGACTCCGCCGACATCCGCTTCGACCTGACCACCGGCAGTCCGGGCGCGCTGGCCCGGTTCCTGGACGCGGTCGCGCCGCAGGTGGTGATCAACTGCGCGGGCGCCACCTACGGCAGCTCGCGCACGCTGATCCGGGCCAACACGCTCGCCGTGGCGACGGTCTGCGAGGGGATCCGGCGCAGCCGGGAGCCGGCCCGGCTGGTGCACGTCGGTTCGGCGGCCGAGTACGGGCCGGTGCCGGGCGGGGTGCCGGTGTCGGAGAGCGCCGAGCCGCGGCCGGTGGGCCCGTACGGGGTGTCCAAGCTGGCCGGGACGGAGCTGGTGCTGGCCTCGGGGCTGGACGCCGCGGTGCTGCGGGTGTTCGACGTGGTCGGGCCGGGGGCGCCGACCGCCTCGCTGTTCGGCCGGCTGGCCGAGGGGCTGCGGCGGGCGCTGGAGCGCGAGGAGTCCCAGGTGCGGATGCCGGACCTGTCCGGATACCGGGATTTCGTGGATGTGCGGGACGTCGCGCGGGCGATCCAGGCGGCCGCGGTGTCGGCCGCGACCGGTGTGATCAACATCGGCAGCGGGCACGCCGTCCGGGCCCGGGAGGCGGCCCAGCTGCTGGTCCGGGCGTCCGGCTTCGAGGGGGCCGTGGTCGAGGAGAACCGGCAGGTCGTGCTGCCCGCGCAGGCCGGCGGGCCGGTCGAGCACGTACCCGGCCACGTGCCCGCGCACCACCTGCCCGGCCACCGTCCGGCGGAGCCCCGGCCGGGCGAGGGGCGGCCGGCGGCGGGCGAGCCGGTGCCGTGGCGGCAGGCGGACGTGCGGACCGCCCGGGACCGTCTCGGCTGGCGGACGCAGGTGCCGCTGGAGGAGTCGCTGGGGGACGTCTGGCTGGAGACGGCCTGCCGGGTCTGACCCGGCGCGGCGGTGGACGGGCCCTGGTCCGGGAGGGTCGGGGAACCGGTTCCGGCCAGGCCTCGGAGGGGTTTGGGACGGGCCCCGGAGCGGTTTGCGCGGACCGCTCCGGGGCCCGTCGCGCGGTCCCATCATCCGATGCGGCCCGTCTCGCCCATCGGACGGGCTGTCTCGGAATACCGGAGCGGCGTGACACTGTTGGCGTAGCAGAGCCACCGAGGTGGCGGAGCAACATGCCCCTGGAGCTGGCCCTGGCCACCCGAACCGACGACCATCGGAGTCCCCGTGTCGCTGCCACCCCTGGTCGAGCCGGCCGACGAGCTCACCGTTGACGAGGTCCGCAGGTACTCCCGCCACCTGATCATCCCCGACGTGGGCATGGCCGGGCAGAAGCGGCTGAAGAACGCCAAGGTGCTGTGTGTCGGCGCCGGCGGCCTGGGCTCGCCCGCGCTGATGTACCTCGCCGCGGCCGGCGTCGGGACGCTGGGGATCGTCGAGTTCGACGTGGTCGACGAGTCGAACCTGCAGCGGCAGATCATCCACGGCCAGTCGGACGTGGGCCGCTCGAAGGGCGAGTCGGCGCGGGACTCGGTCAAGGAGATCAACCCCTACGTCAACGTGATCCTCCACGACGAGCGCCTCGACAACACCAACGTCATGGAGATCTTCGCCGGCTACGACCTGATCGTGGACGGCACCGACAACTTCGCCACCCGGTACCTGGTGAACGACGCCGCGGTGCTGCTCGGCAAGCCGTACGTGTGGGGCTCGATCTACCGCTTCGACGGCCAGGCGAGCGTGTTCTGGGCCGAGCACGGCCCCTGCTACCGCTGCCTCTACCCGGAGGCGCCGCCGCCGGGCATGGTCCCGTCCTGCGCCGAGGGCGGCGTGCTGGGCGTGCTGTGCGCGTCGATCGGCTCGATCCAGGTCACCGAGGCGATCAAGCTGCTGGCCGGGGTCGGCGACCCGCTGGTCGGCCGGCTGATGATCTACGACGCCCTGGAGATGAACTACCGCCAGGTGAAGGTCCGCAAGGACCCGAACTGCGCGCTCTGCGGCGAGAACCCGACCGTCACCGAGCTCATCGACTACGAGGCCTTCTGCGGCGTCGTGTCGGAGGAGGCGCAGGCCGCGGCCGCCGGTTCGACGATCACCTCGAAGCAGCTCAAGCAGTGGCAGGACGACGAGGAGGACATCTTCCTCATCGACGTCCGCGAGCCCGGCGAGTACGAGATCGTCAGCATCCCCGGCGCGGTGCTGATCCCGAAGAACGAGTTCCTGATGGGCAACGCGCTGGAGCAGCTGCCGCAGGACAAGAAGATCGTGCTGCACTGCAAGTCGGGCGTCCGCTCGGCCGAGGTGCTGGCCGTGGTGAAGGCGGCCGGCTTCGCCAACGCCGTCCACCTGGGCGGCGGCGTGCTCGGCTGGGTGAACCAGATCGAGCCGCACAAGCCGGTGTACTGATCACCGCGGACGACCGGTCAGCGCGAAAGGGCCCGCTCCGGCGGGCCCTTTCGGCGTTCCGGGCCGGTCGTGGCTCCGCTCAGAGCGCGCGCTTGCGCTGGAGCACGTTGTAGGAGATCCAGCCGGGCAGCACCGGCAGCCAGAAGGTGAGCGCCCGGTAGAGGAAGACCGCCGGGGTGGCGACGGCGGCCGGCACGTCGGCGACGGTGAGCGCGCCGATCAGCGCCACCTCGACCGGGCCGATGCCGCCCGGGGTGGGGATGGCGGAGCCGGCCGCGTTGGCGGTCAGGAAGACCACGGCGACCGCCGAGAAGGAGATCGAGCCGCCGAAGGCCCGCACCGAGGCGTCCAGGCAGGCGGTGAACGACAGGGTCAGCAGCAGGATGCCGCCGAAGCCGGTGACCAGCTTGCTGGGCGTCTGCATGAGGTCGAGCATCCGGGGCACCACGCCGAAGAACAGCGAGCGCAGCCGGTTCAGCACGAACCGCCGCAGCGGGGCGACCGCCGCGACCACCAGGGCCAGCACCGCCGCGCTCAGCACGCCGATGATCACCGCGCGGGAGGCGGAGAGGTCGCCGTTGGTCTGGCTGCCGGTGATGAGGCCGAAGCTGAACAGCAGCAGCAGGTGACCGGCCAGGCCGGCCAGCTGGGAGGCGCCGACCGAGGCGACCGCCTGGCCGGAGCGGATGCCGGCCTTCTGCAGGTAGCGGGTGTTCAGCGCGATGCCGCCGATCGCGGCCGGCGCGACCAGCTTCACGAAGGACCCGGCGATCTGGGCGGCCACGGTCCGGCGGAACGGCAGCTTCTCCGGGACGAAGCCGGTCAGGCTCATCGCCGCGGCCACGTAGGAGAAGCCCGCCGCGGCGAGCGCCACCGCCGCCCAGGCCCAGTCCATCTGGGAGAGCTTGAGCTGGGCCGGCTTGACCGTGGTCAGCGTGAGGTAGGCGGCGAAGGTGAGCGCGATCACCATGATCAGGCTCTTCGGCTTGAGCCGCTCCAGCCGGGCCGGCTCCATCGGCGCCTCGGGGGCGATCTGCAGGATCTGGGCGCGGATCCGGCTGAGCAGGTCCTCGCCGGCGACCGCGATGTCCTCCTCGGCCTGCTGCTGGGTGCGCTCGCCGGCCGCGACCTGCTCCAGGGCCTTGGCCTGGGCGGCGGTCTTCCGCTCCTTGCTGAGCTTCTTCAGGTCGACGCGGGTGGAGCGGCTCATGCCGACCGGCTGGAGCAGCGGCAGCGCCTGGGCGACCCGCTCGGCGCCGAGCACGGCGTTGGCGGTGGTGACCGTCCGCTCCGGGCCGATCCGCAGGGCGAAGGTGGTGAGCAACTGGGCGACGTCGATCCGCAGGGTGAGGTCGGTGGCCGCGATGTCGCCGCCGGAGAGGTTGACCAGGCAGGCGGTCTTCTCGTCGACGACCAGCAGCGACTCGCCGGTGAGCCGGCGGTGGGCGATCCGGCGCTCGTGCAGGGCGGCGACCGACTCCCACAGCGAGGCCATCACCTGGTCGGTGACCTCCTCGTCGGCGAGGTCGTCCAGGGTGCGGCCCTCGACGTTCTCGTAGACCAGGATCGCGGCGTCCGGGCCGAGCTCGGAGGTGGCGACCAGCTGCGGGGCCCGGGCGCCGGAGGCGGCGGCCGCGTACGCGATCAGCGCCTCCTGCTCCAGCGCCTGGCGCAGCGACTGGGGGCTGCGCCGGACGGCCACCGAGCGCAGCCGCAGCCGGCGCCAGGCCCGGTAGAAGAAGCCGGAGGCCTGCTGCTCGCGGTCGACGATGTGGACGTCCAGCGGCGGGCCGCTCTGCTGGGTGACCAGGTAGCGGCGGGTGCCGCCGGGGGCGTCGGGGGCGCGGTGGGCGCTGGCGGGGGTGAAGCCGACCTTGCGCAGGCCGATCATCAGGTGCTGGCCGGTGGGCCGGATGTTCGGCGAGCCGATCGCGTAGAGGGTGCCGTAGGCGACGGACCAGCCGATCAGCACGGTGAGCAGCAGCGACAGCGGGGTGGTGTAGCCGCCGAGCAGCTCGGTGATGCCGCTGAAGACGACCACCACCCACAGGGCGACCCGCCAGCGGGGTCTGCTCGACATGCCGACCGCCGTCATGTAGGCGATCACGGGGGCGAGGTAGCCGTGCACCGGGTCGGTGAGGGTGCCGACGGAGTCCAGCGGGAAGCGGGTCAGCGCGTCCCTGATGTGGTCGGAGGCGCCCTCGGCGACCCACCAGTCGATGCCCAGCGAGACGCCGTAGGCCAGCACCGAGGCGAGCACGCCGTCGGCGACCCGGAGTCCGTCGCGTTTGATCAGCCGCTCGACCGCGAAGGCGAGCGGCACGGCCAGTACGGCGACGTTGGAGACCAGGCCGGTGATGGTGGACAGCACCGGGGAGAAGCGCGGCGCGTTCTCGGCGATGTCGATCTCGATGCCGGTGGTGGTCGAGGTCGCCACCCCGGCGAGGACGAACACCGCGACGATGCCGAAGACGCCGGCCAGGAAGCGGATGAGGTCGGAGGGGCGGTGCGCGCGGGCGGCGAGCAGCGGCTCGTCGACGTCCAGGTGCGGGGCGTCGTCCAGCGGGTCGTGCCCGGGGCCCGGGTCGGCGGCGTCCGGGTCGGGGGCGTCCGACCCGCCGGCCCCGGAGGCCGCGGCGGGCTCCGGGACGGGCTCGGTGGCGGGCTCCGGGACGGACGGCTGGACGGGTACGACGGCGGGGGCCCCGGCCGCGGGGCCGGCCGGCTTGGGGCTCTTGATCGTCCGGTCCTTGATCAGGGAGACTTCCGGTGACGGCGCGGCGTCGGGCTCTCCGCCGCGACCTGCGGGCATGCTGTCGGAGGACTCGTCGGAGCCCTCGTCCACACCCACGTCAGCCGTCCCGGTCATCTGGTCTTGTCCTCGTATCACCACTCACCGCCCCGAAGATGGTGGCATGCCGCGGCGCCCCGCGCTGGACAGGGGCCGGATCGGGCGCGGCGGATCGTTCGCACGGGCCCCACCGCCCGGCCCGATGCGGAAGAATGCCGCAGGTGACGGACGCCCCCGACGAGGCCGACCACGGCGAGCTGCCGCCCTTCGCCGAACTGGTGCTCGACCTGACCGAGCGGATTCCACCCGGCCGGGTGATGACCTACGGAGACGTCGCCGAGTACCTCGGCCAGGGCGGCCCTCGGCAGGTCGGCCGGGTGATGGCCCTGTACGGCGGCGCCGTGCCCTGGTGGCGGGTGGTCCGCGCCGACGGCCGGCTGCTGCCCGGCCACGAGCACCGCGCCCTCGCCCACTACGGCGACGAGGGCACCCCGCTGCGCGAGCTCGCCGACCCGCCCCGGGTCGACCTGCGGCGCGCCCGCTGGGACGGCGGCCCCGCGGCGGAGTAGCGCCTCACCGGCCTCGGTCCCACGGGGCCGGCATCCCGGATTCCGGCGGCCCCGGCACGGATTCCGGAGACCGCCCCCCGACCGGGCGCGGATCGGACGGATTCCCGTGCGCGGACGGGAATGACGGGGCAGGATCGTAGGCTCGATACGGCGGGCCCCTCGGTGGGGCCCGCCCGCAGTTGCCCGAGCACGACCCCCAGGACGTCCGTGAGCTCCCCCTACCGTCTGGTGCGCAGCCCCCTCGCGCCGCCCGTCCCGCCCGAACTCGACGCGTACCAGCGCGCCGTGGTCGAGCACGCCGGCGGCCCGCTGCTGGTGCTCGCCGGGCCGGGAACGGGCAAGACCACCACGCTCGTCGAGGCCGTCGCCCGGCGGATCGAGAACGGCACCGACCCCGAGCGGATCCTCGTCCTCACCTTCAGCCGCAAGGCCGCCATGGAGCTGCGCGACCGGATGGCCGGCCGGCTCTCCGCCACCGCCGCCGGCGCCCGCGCCGCCGCCCCGCAGGCCACCACCTTCCACTCCTTCTGCTACGCCCTGCTCCGCGCCCACCAGGACCCGGCCGACTACGCCGAGCCGCTGCGCCTGCTCTCCGGCCCCGAGCAGGACGTCATGGTCCGCGAACTGCTCGCCGGCGGCGCCGAGGACGCCCGGCGCGGCCGCTCCCGGATCGCCTGGCCGCTCGACCTGCGCGCCTGCCTCACCACCCGGGGCTTCGCCGACGAGGTCCGCGCCGTCCTCGCCCGCAGCCGCGAGCTCGGCCTCGGCGAGACCGAGCTGGCCCGCTTCGCCGAGGGCGTCCAGCGCCCCGACTGGGCCGCCGCCGCCCACTTCCTCGCCGACTACCTCGACGTCCTGGACCTGCGCGGCGTCCTCGACTACGCCGAGCTCGTGCACCGCGCCGTCCTGCTCGCCGAACGCCCCGAAGTCGAACGGAGCCTGCGCGAGCGCTACGACGCCGTCTTCGTCGACGAGTACCAGGACACCGACCCGGCCCAGGTCCGGCTGCTGCGCCGGCTGGCCGGCGGCGGGCGCGAGCTGGTCGCGGTCGGCGACCCCGACCAGTCCATCTACGCGTTCCGCGGCGCCGACATCAACGGCATCCTGGAGTTCCCGCAGACCTTCCGGCAGGCCGACGGCCGCCCCGCCGAGGTCAAGGTGCTGCGGGTGTCCCGACGCTCCGGCGCCGTGCTGCTCGCCGCCGCCCGCGAACTCACCCGCCGGATGCCGATGGGCCGGCTGCCCAGCGACAAGCTCGCCCAGCACCGCGCCCCGCTGCCCGCCCGCGAGGGCGGCCGGGTCGAGGTCCGCACCTACCCCACGCCCGGCGCCGAGCTGGACTCGATAGCCGACCTGCTGCGCCGCGCCCACCTGGAGGACGGCGTGCCGTGGGGCGAGATGGCCGTACTGGTCCGGGCCGGCGCCCGGTCCATCCCCGGGGTGCAGCGGGCGCTCGGCGCGGCCGGCGTGCCGCTGGAGATCGACGGCGACGACCTGCCGCTGCGCGAGGAGCCGGCCGTCGCGCAGCTGCTGCTCGCCCTGCGGGTCTGCGCCGAGCAGGCCGTCCGCGACCGCCGGGACGTCCGCGACGGTGCGGACGACGGCCCTGACGGCGCTGACGGCCCGGACGGCGGCGCCCCGGGCGCGCCCGACCCGCTCACCACCGAGCTCGCCCACGCCCTGCTCACCGGTCCGCTCGGCGGCCTCGACGGCGCCGACCTGCGCCGCCTCGGCCGCACCCTGCGCGAGGAGGAGCGCGCCGCGCTGCGCGCCGACGCCGCCGAACGGGCCCGCGCCGCCGAAGCCGAAGCCGGGGCCGCTCCCGCCCCCGCCGCCGTGCCCCGCCCGGCCGGCGACCTGATCCGCGAGGCCCTCGCCGAACCGGAGCGCCTCGTCGTCCTCGACGCCCCCTACGCCCGCCGCGCCCACGACCTCGGCACCCTGCTCCGCAAGGTCCGCGAGGCGCTCGCCGGCGGCTGCACCGCCGAGGACGCCCTCTGGCAGCTGTGGGAGGGCTCCCGCCGCTGGCGCGAACGCCTGGAGCGCGCCGCCCTGCGCGGCGGCGCCGCCGGCCGCAACGCCGACCGCGACCTCGACGCCGTCTGCGCCCTCTTCGAGACCGCCGCCCGCGCCGAGGAGCAGGTCACCGGCCACCGCGGCGCCCTCGACCTGCTCGCCGAGCTGGAGGCCCAGGACATCGCCGCCGACACCCTCACCGTGCGCGCCGTGCGCCCCGAGGCCGTCCGGCTGATGACCGCCCACCGCGCCAAGGGCCTGGAGTGGCGGCTCGTCGTGGTCGCCGGCGTCCAGGACGGCCTCTGGCCCGACCTGCGCCGCCGCGGCTCCCTCCTGGAGGCCGACCGGATCGGCCGCGACGGCCTCGCCGAACCGCTCACCCCGGCCGCCCTGCTCGCCGAGGAGCGCCGGCTCTTCTACGTCGCCGCCACCCGGGCCAAGGACCGCCTGGTCGTCACCGCCGTCAAGGCCCCCGCCGACGACGGCGACCAGCCGTCCCGCTTCCTGCGCGAGCTCTACCGCGAGGACGTCGACCCCCGGACCGGCCGGGTGCTGCGCCGCACCCCGCCGGTCACCGTCGAGGACGTCGCCCACCGCCCGCGCCGCCCGCTCGCCGTGCACGCGCTGGTCGCCGAGCTGCGCGCGGTCACCGTCGACCCCGCCCGCTCGCCCGAACTGCGCCGCGCCGCCGCCGAACGGCTCGCCACCCTCGCCCTCGCCACCGACGACGAGGGCCGCCCGCTCGTCCCCGCCGCCCGCCCCGAGGCCTGGTGGGGCCTGGACGACCCCACCGCCGCCCCCGGCCCGCTGCGCGACGCCGACCTGCCGGTGCGGCTGTCCGGCAGCGGCCTGGAACAGCTGGAGGACTGCTCGCTCCAGTGGTTCCTCGACAAGGAGGTCAAGGCCCGCGGCACCTCCTCCGCCGCCCAGGGCTTCGGCAACGTCGTGCACGCCCTCGCCGACGAGGTCGGCTCCGGCCGCACCCCCGCCGACCTCGCCGTCCTCATGGAGCGCCTGGACACCGTGTGGGACGCGCTCGCCTTCGACGCGCCGTGGAAGTCCCAGCAGGAGAAGAACGAGGCCCGGGACGCCCTGGAACGCTTCCTCACCTGGCACGTCATGGCCCGCGGCCGCGACGTCGTCGCCACCGAGCACGGCTTCGACGTCACCCTCGACGCCGGCGGCGTCCAGGTGCGCATCCGCGGCTCGATGGACCGCGTCGAGAAGGACGAGGCCGGCCGCGCCTACGTCGTCGACTTCAAGACCGGCAAGCAGACGCCCACCGACAAGTCCCTGCCCGAGCACAAGCAACTCGCCGTCTACCAGCTCGCCGTCCGCTCCGGCGCGCTCAACGGGCTGCCCGGCTTCGACTCCGCCGCGGCGGAGTCCGGCGGCGCCGAACTCGTCCAGCTGCGCAAGCCCGACAAGGCCGTGCCCGACGCGCCCAAGGTGCAGCGGCAGGACCCGCCCGAGGGCGGGCCGTGGATCGAGAACCTGCTCGCCGACGCCGCCGGGCGGATCCTCGCCGAACGCTTCGTCCCGCGGACCGGCGGCGGCTGCGACCGCTGCGCCTTCCGCCGCAGCTGCTCCGCCCAGCGCGAAGGCGCCCAGGTCGTCGAGTAGGCCCGGAGTAGCCGACGCAACACGTGGCCGTCGCCACAGCGGCGCCCGGCCTGTCGGTGCCCCCCGTTACCGTTGCGTGGTGACCGCCGTGCTCAGCCATCCCGACCAGCTCAAGGAGCTGCTGGGCATCCCCTTCAACCGGGAGCAGATGGCCGCCGTCGGCGCCCCCCTGCGGCCCGCCGTCATCGTCGCCGGCGCCGGCTCCGGCAAGACCACCGTGATGGCCGCCCGGGTCGTCTGGCTGGTCGGCTCCGGCGCCGTCCGCCCCGAACAGGTCCTCGGCCTCACCTTCACCAACAAGGCCGCCGGCGAACTCGCCGAGCGCGTCCGCGCCGCCCTGCGGCTCGCCGGCGTGGGACAGCCCCCGGAGGAGGACGGCCGGGCCGCCGAGCCCGACGGCGAGGCCCTCGGCGAACCCGAGATCTCCACGTACCACGCCTTCGCCGGCCGCCTCCTCAAGGAGCACGGCCTGCGCATCGGCATCGAGCCCGACGTGCGGCTGCTCGCCGACGCCACCCGCTTCCAGCTCGCCGCCAAGGTGCTGCGCACCGCCCGGGGCCCGTTCCCCGCCCTCACCGGCACCTTCGCCGCCCTGGTCGCCGACCTCACCGCCCTCGACGGCGAACTCGCCGAGCACCTCGTCGAACCCGGGCGGCTGCGCGCCCACGACGAGGACCTGCTCGACGCCCTGGCCGGCGTCCGGCTCACCAACGAGGACCTGCGGGCCGTGCCCGCCACCGCCCGCGCCCGCCTGGAACTGCTCCGCCTGGTCGAGGACTACCGGCGCCGCAAGAACGCCGCCGGCCTGATGGACTTCGGCGACCAGATCGCCGCCGCCGCCCGCCTCGCCCAGCAGCGCCCCGAGGTCGGCGCCCTGCTGCGCGACCAGTACCGGGTCGTCCTGCTCGACGAGTACCAGGACACCTCCGTCGCCCAGCGGCTGATGCTGGCCGGCCTGTTCGGCGCCGGCCCCGGCGGCCCCGCCCCCGGCCACCCCGTCACCGCCGTCGGCGACCCCTGCCAGGCCATCTACGGCTGGCGCGGCGCCTCCGTCGCCAACCTCGACGACTTCCCCCGGCACTTCCCCGACGCCGACGGCACCCCCGCCGACCGGTACGCGCTCAGCGAGAACCGCCGCAGCGGCGGCCGGCTGCTGACCTTCGCCAACGGGCTCGCCGCGCCGCTGCGCGCCATGCACGAGGGCGTCGAGGCGCTGCGCCCCGCCCCCGGCGCCGAACTCGACGGCCGGGTGCGGGCCGCGCTGCTGCCCACCCACGCCGAGGAGATCGACTGGCTCGCCGACGAGATCGACCACCTGGTGCGCACCGGCACCGCCCCCGGCCGGATCGCCGTGCTGTGCCGGGGCGGCGCGGCCTTCCCCGACGTGCACGCCGCGCTGGTCGCCCGCGAGGTGCCGGTCGAGGTGGTCGGCCTCGGCGGGCTGCTCCACCTGCCCGAGGTCGCCGACCTGGTCGCGGTCTGCGAGGTGCTCCAGGACCCGACCGCCAACGCCGCGCTGGTCCGGCTGCTGATCGGCCCGCGCTGGCGGATCGGCCCGCGCGACCTCGCCCTGCTCGGCCGGCGGGCCGCCGAACTCGTCCGCACCGCGCGGCCCGAGGGCGTGGAGCCGCTGGCCGCCGCCGTCGCCGAGACCGACCCCACCGAGGTCGTCTCGCTCGCCGACGCCCTGGAGAGCTTCCTCGACAACGACGCGCCCGAGGACCCCGACGGCCCGGCGTTCTCCGCCGAGGCCCGGCTCCGCTTCGCCCGGCTCGCCCGCGAACTGCGCGACCTGCGCCGCTCGCTCGCCGAGCCGCTGATGGACGTGCTGCACCGGGTCCTCGCCGTCACCGGCCTGGAGGTCGAGCTCGCCGCCTCCCCGCAGGCGCTCGCCGCCCGCCGCCGGGAGACCCTGCACGCCTTCCTCGACGTCGCCGCCTCCTTCGCCGACCTCGACGGCGACCCCGGCCTGGCCGCCTTCCTCGGCTTCCTGCGCGCCGCCCAGGAGCACGACCGCGGCCTGGACGCCGGCCTGCCCGGCGGCGAGGACACCGTCAAGGTCCTCACCGCGCACAAGTCCAAGGGCCTGGAGTGGGACGTCGTCGCCGTCCCCGGCCTGGTCAAGGGCGCCTTCCCGAGCACCTCCCCGCGCGAGCGCTGGACCAGCGCCAAGCGCGTCCTGCCGCACGCCCTGCGCGGCGACGCCGCCACCCTGCCCGATGTCCGGGGCGGCTGGACGGCCAAGGCCGTGAAGGAGTTCAGGACCTCCCTCGCCGAGCACTCCGCCACCGAGGAACTGCGCCTCGGCTACGTCGCCTTCACCCGCCCCCGCGCCCTGCTGCTCGCCTCCGGCCACTGGTGGGGGCCCAGCCAGAAGACCCCGCGCGGCCCCTCCGACTTCCTGGAGCAGCTGCGCGAGCACGCCGAACGGCCGGGCAACGGCGAGATCGACGTCTGGGCCGAACCGCCCGCCGAGGGCGCGGAGAACCCGGCGCTCGCCGCGCCCGCCGAACGCCCCTGGCCGCTACCGCTCGACCCGGCCGCCCAGCACGCCCGCCGCCGGGTCGCCGAGGTCGTGCACCGGCGCCTGGCCGGCCAGCCCGCCCCCGACCCCGGGCCGATGGCCCCCGAGGACCGCCGGCTGGTGGAGTCCTGGGACCGCGACCTCACCGCGCTGCTCGGCGAGTTGGAACGCTCCCGCAGCCGGGTGCGGGAGGTGCCGCTGCCCGCCTCGCTCTCCGCCACCCAGCTGCTGCGGCTGGCCGCCGACCCGGACGGCTTCGCGCACGACCTCGCCCGCCCGATGCCCCGCCCGCCGCAGCCCGCCGCCCGGCGCGGCACCCGCTTCCACGCCTGGGTGCAGTCCCGGATCGAACCGCTGATGCTGATCGGCCCGGGCGCGCTGCCCGGCGCCGACGACGACGGCATCGAGGACGAGCAGGACCTCGAACGCCTCAAGGAGGCCTTCCTGCGCACCCCGTACGCGGACCGCGCCCCGCTGCGGGTCGAAGCGCCGTTCCACCTGGTGCTGGCGGGCCGGGTGGTGCGCGGCCGGATCGACGCGGTCTACCGTGACGGTGACGACGGGTCGGAATCCGGCGGCGCGTCACGCTACGAAGTGGTGGACTGGAAGACCCACCGCGAGGAGACCGCCGACCCGCTCCAACTCGCCGTCTACCGGCTGGCCTGGGCCGAACAGGCCGGCGTCCCCCTGGAGCAGGTCACGGCCTCGTTCCTGTACGTCCGGAGTGGCCGGGTCGAACAACCGGCAGGACTTCCCGACCGAAAAGAGTTGGAACGGCTCCTGATCGGGAACAGTGAAGAATGAGTCACGGAGAGCATTCAAGTCATCACGGCAACGGGCGAAACCTGTGCGTAATGCACGTTTCGCGCCTATCGTGGGGTCGGTAACCGGTCAACCCCCGTGCTCCGGCCGCCAGCGAGGCCCGCAGTCCCCAACCCTCAGTCATCACCGCAGGTGCCCACGGGCACCCGCGTCTTCTGCTGGAGAACCGAAGTTGAGCGCGACCGGATGGATCAGAGAACGGTTCGCCGGGCCGACCCCGGGAACCGCACCCGGCGCGACCGGCACCTGGCCGAGGACGGCGCTGTCGCTGCCGTTCATCGGCATGGCGCTGGTCGTCGTCCTCGACTACTTCACCGACGCCGCCGTGACCGTCGAACCGGCGCTCACCGCCGTCCCCGCGCTGGCCGCCGTGGTCAGCCGCCGCACCTGGTACCCGCTCGCCATCGGCGCCTGCACCGAGGCCGCCGCCTTCGCCATGGCCGTGTACAACGACGTCCTCAGCGAGTCCGTGCACAGCGCCACCGTCTTCGCCATCGTCCTCGTCGCCGCCATCGGCTGGGTCAGCGCCACCCTGAGGCTGCGCCAGGAGCGCCTCCTCGCCGACGCCCAGCTCGTCGCCGCCATCGCCCGCCGCGTCCTGCTGCGCCCCGTCCCCGACCGCGTCGGCACCGTCCGGGCCGCCGTCCACTACGCGGCCGCCGCCGCCCACGCCCGGATCGGCGGCGACCTCTACGAGGTGGTCAACACCCGGCACGGCGTCCGGGCCGTGGTCGGCGACGTGCGCGGCAAGGGCCTCGGCGCCGTCGAGACCGCCGCCGCCGTGCTCGGCGCCTTCCGCGAGGCCGCCCACCAGGAGGCCGCCCTCGACAAGGTCGCCGGCTGGCTCGCCGACAGCCTCGACCGCGCCCTGCACGAGAACGACCACCCCGGCGTCGACGAGGAGTTCGTCACCCTCGTCCTCATCGGCGTCCGCCCCGACGGCACCGCCGAGATCGTCAACTGCGGCCACCCCGCCCCGCTGCTGCTGCGCGACGGCGAGGCCGTCCGCCCGCTCGAACTCGCCGAGACGGTGCCCCCGCTCGGCGTCCTCGACCCCGCCGACGTCCGCCCCCCGGTCCACCGCGTCCCGCTGTGCCCCGGCGACCGGGTGCTGCTCTTCACCGACGGCGTCATCGAGGCCCGCGACCGGGCCGGCGCCTTCTACCCGCTCGCCGAACGGTTCCCGCGCCACGTCGACGGCGGCGGGCCCGTCGACGTGCTGCGCCGCCTGCACGAGGACGTGGTGCGGCACGTCGGGCGCCAACTCGGCGACGACGCCGCCATGCTGCTCCTCCAGTACGACCCGCCGCCGGTCGCCGACCGGCCCGACACCACCGCCACCGCCGCGGCCGTGCAGGCCCCGGCCGACCCCGGCGGGCCGCCCGCCCCGCCGGCCCCGCGCACCCCGGCCGTTCCGCACGTCCCGCAGCAGAACGGGCACCTCTCCCGGCAGTGAGCGGGCCGGCCGGATCTACAGCGACACCCGGACCACCAGCGGGCGGTGGTCCGACACCCCCGTCCGCGGCGCCGACGCCGGACCCACCGCGGACCGCGGCACCCCCACCGCCAGCACGTGGTCGAACTGCACGGCCGGCCGGTGCGACGGATAGGTGGGCGTGCGGGCCAGGTCGTACCAGCCCTGGAGCCGCGCCCGCGGCTCCCGCACCCGCCGCCGGCGCGGCTCCACCAGCGCCGGCCGGGCCCGCCGGGCCGCCCGCAGCTCCCGCACCCGCGCCCGCGGCGCCGACCGCTCCAGCGCGCTCGCCCCGCCCAGCACCGTCCGCGGCACCGCGCCCACCAGGTTGAAGTCCCCCAGCACCAGGTACGGCTGCGGCAGGTCGGCGATCCAGCGGCGGATCGCCGCCAGCTGCGCCATGTTCCAGCCCGGCACGAAGGACAGGTGCGCGGCCACCACCGTGAACGGGCCGCGCTCGCCCTGCAGCACCGCCGCCAGCGCCGCGCGCGGCTCGTCCGGCACCGGCGTCAGCCCGCGCCGCCCGGCCACCCGCAGCGGCAGCCCGAACGGCGCCGGCGCGAACCGGCGGGCCCGCCAGTGCCGCACCGGCAGCCGGGTCAGCAGGGCCGTGCCGTACGCGGGCGGCGCGCCCGGTCCGGCGTCGGCCGGCCCGTACACCCGGATCCCGGGGGGCGCCGCGGGCTCCGGCAGCCAGCCGGCCACCGGCGCGGGGCGGCCGTGCAGGGCGGCGGCGAACCGCCAGTCGGTGGCGCCCATCGCGGCGGCGGCGACGGCGGTCTGGTCGGTGCCGCCGGAGCGGGCCTGGTGGCGGTCCACCTCCTGGAGCGCCAGCACGTCGGCGTCCAGCGCGGCCACCGCCGCCGCGAGCGGTCCGGCGGGGTCGGGCGGGAAGGGCCGCGGGGCGCCGTCGGGCGCCAGGGGTCGACCGTGCAGCAGATTGAACGTGGCGATGCGCAACTGGCTCACGCGGTACGACGTTACCGGTCGCCGGTGACCGGCCCGCGCGGCCCCCGATTCCGGGCCGCCCCTCCGGGCGTCGGCTTGACCCGTCGGGCATACCCGGTATACATACTCGGTATGTCCATCCGCCACGGCCTGCTCGCCCTGCTCGACCAGGGGCCGCGCTACGGCTACCAGCTGAGATCCGAGTTCGAGGCGCGCACCGGCGCCACCTGGCCGCTGAACGTCGGCCAGGTCTACACCACCCTCGCCCGTCTGGAGCGCGACGGACTGGTCGTCCCCGCCGGGGAGGACGAGGAGGGCCACCAGTTCTACGCGGCCACCGACGCCGGCCGCGCCGAACTGCGCGCCTGGTTCGACACCCCGGTGCCGCGCACCAACCCGCCCCGCGACGAACTCGCCATCAAGCTCGCGATGGCCGTCACCGTCCCCGGCGTCGACGTGCCCGCCGTCGTCCAGGGCCAGCGCCGGCACAGCATCAAGGCGCTCCAGGACTACACCCGGCTCAAGGCCCGCGCCCTCGCCGGCGAGAGCCGCCCCGGCGGGCCCGAGCAGCCCGGCGCCGACCTCGCCTGGCTGCTCGTCCTCGAACAGCTGATCTTCCAGACCGAGGCCGAGGTCCGCTGGCTCGACCACTGCGAGACCCGGCTCGCCCAGCACGCCGAGGTCGAACAGGCCCGCGCCGCCGAAGCCCGGGCCGCCGGGCCGGACGGCGCACCGGCGCCCGCGCCCGCCCGCTTCGGCCGCCGCCGCAGCAAGGCCTGACGCTCCGCCAGGGCCTGACGCCGCACCAAGGCCTCACGCCGCACCGAGACCTGAGGCCCGCACCGACCGCACGACCGACCGAACCCTCGACCGCACCGCCGGTCGAACCGAACCACCGGCCCGACCGACGCCACCGCGCGACGGGCCCCACCACAGCAGGGGGAATCGTGTCCCACACCGATCCGGCCAGGAGCGGCACCGCCGTCCTGCACCTGGACAACATCACCCGCGTCCACGGACAGGGCGCCGCCGAGGTCCAGGCGCTGCGCGGCGTCGACCTCAAGGTCCACCCCGGCGAGTTCGTCGCCGTCATGGGCCCGTCCGGCTCCGGCAAGTCCACCCTGCTCACCCTCGCCGGCGGACTCGACACCCCCAGCACCGGCCAGGTCCTGGTCGAGGGCGTCGCTCTCGGCGGTCTGAACCGCAAGAAGCTCGCCGAGGTCCGCCGCCGCTCCGTCGGCTACGTCTTCCAGGACTACAACCTGATACCGGCCCTCACCGCCGCCGAGAACATCTCGCTGCCCCGCGAACTCGACGGCCTGTCCGCCCGCGCCGCCCGCCGCGAGGCCCTCACCGCCCTTGAGGAACTCGGCATCCCCGAACTCGCCGACCGCTTCCCCGACGACATGTCCGGCGGCCAGCAGCAGCGCGTCGCCATCGCCCGCGCCCTCATCGGCGACCGCCGCCTCGTCCTCGCCGACGAACCCACCGGCGCCCTCGACTCCACCACCGGCGAATCCGTCCTCGCCGTCCTGCGCGCCCGCTGCGACGCCGGCGCCGCCGCCATGATGGTCACCCACGAAGCCCGGCACGCCGCCTGGGCCGACCGCGTCGTCTTCCTGCGCGACGGCCGCATGGTCGACGAGAGCGCCAGCCAGGACGCCGGCAGCCTCCTCGTCGCCGCCGCCACCAACGCGAAGGGCCCGGTGGGGGAGTGAAGCTCAGCTCCTGGCGGGTCGCCCTGCGCATCGCCCGCCGCGACGCCCTGCGCGCCAAGGGCCGCAGCGCCCTCGTCGTCGCCATGGTCGCCCTGCCCGTCCTCGGTGTCGCCGGCGCCGACGTCGTCTTCCGCAGCGCCGAACTCGACCCCGCGGAGAAGGCCGTCCGCGTCATGGGCAAGTCCGCCGCCGAACTCCGCTTCCTCGAACGCGGCGGCGTCGTCCTCCAGGCACCCGACCCCGCGGACGACTTCCACCTCACCCAGGCCGAGGAGACCAAGAAGGAGAACGGGCAGCCCGCCTACACCCCCGAGCAGCGGCGCAGCCTCGACACCGACCCCGTGGAGATCGCGCGCGGACTCCTGCCCGGCGCCGTCCTCGTCCCGCTCCGCGAAGGCCCCTACGTCGTCACCAGCACCGCCGAGGGCCTCACCAACGTCCGCGTCACCGAGGCCGACCTCGCCGACCCGGTCTGGAACGGCCGCTACAACATCGTCAAGGGCCGCGCCCCCGCCGCCGACCACGAGGTCGCCGCCACCCAGGACTTCCTCGACAGCTCCGGGCTGAAGATCGGCGACCGCACCGCGCCCCGCGGCCTCGAAGCCACCCCCTACACCATCACCGGCGTCGCCGAACACCCCGGCGAGCTGCGCGCCACCGTCCTGTTCGCCCGCCCCGGCACCCTCCTCGACAAGCTCGCCAAGCTGCCCGGCGCCGACACCGGCGGCCGCGGCCGCTCCGCCGACGAGGCCGTCAGCCACTGGCTCGTCAAACTCCCCGCCGGCGGCGCCGTCGACTGGCCCAAGGTGATGGAGTTCAACAAGTACGGCTTCACCGTCGCCTCCCGCGCGGTGTTCCTCGACCCGCCGGCCCGCTCCGACGTGCCGCTGAACGCCTACCGGGCCGGCCAGGGCGGCGGCAGCACCCCGTTCTTCGACCGCACCTCCGTCGTCATCCTCGGCACCGTCGTCGGCATGGCCCTGCTGGAGATCGTCCTCCTCGCCGGCCCCGCCTTCGCCGTCGGCGCCCGCCGCTCCCGCCGCCAGCTCGGCCTGCTCGCCGCCGGCGGCGGAGAACAGGCCCACGTGCGCGCCGTCGTCCTCGGCGGCGGCGTCGTCCTCGGCCTCACCGGCGCGTTCGTCGGCCTCGTCGCCGGCCTCGGCCTCGTCGCCCTGCTGCGCACCCAGGCCGAGGACTACGCCGGCAGCCGCTTCGGCCACCTCGACGTCCAGCCGGTCGACCTGCTCGGCATCCTCCTCGTCGGCCTCGTCACCGGCCTGCTCGCCGCCGTCGTGCCCGCCGTCCAGGCCTCCCGGCAGGACGTCGTCGCCGCGCTCACCGGCCGCGACACCCTCAAGCCGCCCAGCCGCAAGCTCGCCCTGCTCGGCCTGCTCATGCTCGGCGGCGGTTCCGCCCTCGCCCTGCTCGGCGCCACCGGCGGCTTCGGCAGCCGCTCCCTCGCCGTCCTCGGCGGCTCCGCGATCGCCGAACTCGGCATGGTCGCGCTCACCCCCTACCTGGTCGGCCTGTTCGGCCGGATCGGCCGCTGGCTGCCGCTCGGCCCCCGGCTCGCCCTGCGCGACTCCGTGCGCCACCGCGGCCGCACCGCCCCCGCCGTCGCCGCCGTCATGGCCGCCGTCGCCGGCAGCGTCGCCGTCGGCGTCTACGTCGCCAGCACCGTCGAACAGCAGCGCCGCGAATACGTCGCCGCCGGCCCCGCCAACGCCGTCATCCTGGCCAACGGCTGGGGCGCCGCCTCCGACGGCGCGATGCTGCCCCAGCTGCGCGGCGCCGTGCAGAACTCCGTCCCCGCCCTCGGCCCCCGCGCCGACATCCAGCGCGTCAACTACCAGGGCGACTGCATGACCGGCGCCAACCAGTGCGGCCACGCCTCCCTCGCCCTGCCCCCGGAACGCCAGTGCCCGATCTGGGACCGCAAGCAGCGCCAGACCCTCCCCCAGGAGGAGATCGAGCGGCTGCGCCGCGACGACCCGCGCTGCCGGGAGTCGTACATCAGCCGCGGCAGCAGCTTCGGCAGCATCCAGTCCGGCGACGCCACCCTGCTGCGCAACCTCTACGGCATCACCGACCCCGCCGCCGGGGCGGCGATCGCCGCCGGCAAGGCCGTCGTCCTCGACGAGCGGTACGTCAAGGACGGCAAGGTCTCCTTCGAGCTCACCGAGCCCTACCCCGACCAGCCGATGACCGAGGACTTCGAGCCCGCCTCGCACACCGTCACCCTGGACGCCGTGTACGTCGCCTCCCCGCTCAAGCCCGGCGCGAACGCCGTGATCGGCGCCGACGCCGTGCGCCGGCTCGGCCTCACCACCACCGAGGCCGGCTCCGTCTGGCTGCCCGACAGCGCCCCCTCCGACGGCGCCGAGCAGAAGGCCAGGGCCGCCCTCGCCAAGCTGGCCGACAGCACCGAGTTCGACGTCGAGCGCGGCTTCCGCTCCTCGGGCGACCTCATCAGCCTCGGCCTCACCGTGTTCGCCGGCCTCGTCGCCCTCGGCGCCGCCGGCATCGCCACCGGCCTGGCCGCCGCCGACTCCCAGCGCGACCTCACCACCCTCGCGGCGGTCGGCGCCGCGCCCCGGATCCGGCGCACCCTCTCCGGCTTCCAGTGCGGCGTCATCGCCGCCATGGGCGCCCTGCTCGGAGCCGCGGCCGGCATCGTGCCCGCCGTCGCCCTGCGCAAGGTCGAGGCCTCCGGGCAGGTCTACCCGGGGATGAGCCTCCAGGAGGTGTCGGCCAAGGGCGTCGTGGTGTTCCCCTGGCTCAACATCGGGGCCACGGTGATCCTGCTGCCGCTGCTCGCGGTGGCGCTGGCCGCGCTGCTCACCCGCTCGCGGATCTCGCTGCTGCGCCGCTCCGGCTGAGCCGCCGGGGCCGGTCCCCGGGCCCCGTGGTTCCGCTCCGCAGACCCGTCACCCCCGGCCGCCGCCTCCCGCGCGCGGCCGGGGGTGACGGACGTTACAGGCCCCGGAGTGCCCACCCTTCGGGACCGGGGCCGCTTCGGGGCATCCGGGCGAACTAAAGTCGTCCGTATGACGAGAACCCCGGACAGCGTCGTCCGCTCCTTCATCGACCAGCACCAGGCAGGCTTCCTCGCGGACCTCGCCGACTGGCTCCGCATCCCCTCGGTGTCCGCGGACCCCGGCCGGGCCGCGGACGTCCGGCGCTCCGCCGAGTGGCTGGCCGCCAAGCTGCGCGACACCGGCTTCCCGGTGGCCGAGGTGTGGGAGACGGACGGCCTGCCGGCGGTCTTCGCCGAGTGGCCTTCCGGGGACCCGTCCGCGCCGACCGTGCTCGTCTACGGGCACCACGACGTGCAGCCCGCCGCCCGGGAGGACGGCTGGGCGACCGACCCGTTCGAGCCGACCGTGGTCGGCAACCGGCTGTACGCGCGGGGCGCCGCCGACGACAAGGGCCAGGTCTTCTTCCACACCCTCGGGGTCCGGGCCCACCTGGCCGCCACCGGCCGCACCGCGCCGGCCGTCAACCTCAAGCTGCTCGTCGAGGGCGAGGAGGAGTCCGGCTCCCCGCACTTCGCCGACCTGGTGCGCCGCGAGGCCGACCGGCTGGCCGCCGACGTCGTGATCATCTCGGACACCGGCATGTGGTCCGAGACCACGCCGACCGTCTGCACCGGCATGCGCGGCCTCGCCGACGCCCAGATCGACCTGTACGGGCCGGACACCGACATCCACTCCGGCTCCTTCGGCGGCGCCGTGCCCAACCCGGCCGCCGTCGTCGCCGAGCTGGCCGCAGGCCTGCACGATGCCGACCACCGGGTCGCGGTCCCCGGCTTCTACGACGGCGTGATCGAGCTGACCGACCGCGAGCGCGAGCTCTTCGCCGAGCTGCCCTTCGACGAGGCCGCCTGGCTGAAGGTCGCCAAGTCGTACGGCACCCGCGGCGAGGCCGGCTACTCCACCCTGGAGCGGATCTGGGCCCGCCCGACCGCCGAGGTCAACGGCATCTGGGGCGGCTACACCGGCCCCGGCGGCAAGACCATCGTGCCCGCCTCGGCGCACCTGAAGCTGTCCTTCCGGCTGGTCGCCGGGCAGGAGGTCGAGAAGGTCCGGGAGGCCGTTCGCTCCTGGGTGGCCGAGCGGGTGCCCGACGGCATCCGCCACGAGCTGGTCTTCCCCGGCGCGACCCGGCCCTGCCTGACCCCGCTCGACCACCCGGCGCTGCAGTCCACCGTCCGGGCGATGGGCCGCGCCTTCGAGCAGCGGATCCTCTTCACCCGGGAGGGCGGGTCCGGCCCGGCCGCCGACCTCCAGGACGTGCTCGGCGCGCCGGTGCTGTTCCTCGGCATCTCGGTGCCCTCGGACGGCTGGCACTCGGTCGACGAGAAGGTCGAGCTGGACCTGCTGGCCAAGGGCGTCGAGACGGCCGCCTACCTCTGGGCCGACCTGGCCGAGAACTGGCGGCCGGGCGGCGAGCGAGCGTGAATCGGCGGCACCCGGGCCCGGCCGCGGGACGCACCCGCCGCCCGGCCCGCAGGGCGAACCCGACCCGTCCGAAAGACTCATCACGTGGGGATGGAACAGTTGAGCACCGTGCCTGAGACCGAACACCCGCCGCACCTGGCGCTGGCCCGAGCCGGGGTGGACCGGGCGGCCCAGCACCGGTTCGACGAGCCCTGGCTGGCGGCGGCGTGGAGCCACCCGTCCACCAAGGTGCTGCCGATCGCCGGCGGCGAGGCGTTCGTGGTGGACACCGGGCAGGGGACCGAGCTGGTCCTGCTGCCCTCCTTCGAGGCGCCGCAGACCGGCGACCGCTACTTCCTCGGCACCGACGAGGAGGGCGTCTCCTACTTCGCGCTGGCCGGCGAGAGCCTGCCGGGCCGGCTGGACGGCGACGCCCGCCCGGCCGGGCTGCGCGAGGTCGGCGGGCTGCTCTCCGACCGGGACGCCGGGCTGCTGGTGCACGCCGTCGCCCTGGAGCACTGGCACCGGCTGCACAGCTTCTGCTCGCGCTGCGGCCACCGCACCGAGAAGGCCGGCGCCGGGCACGTGCGGCGCTGCACCTCCTGCGCGGCCGAGCACTACCCGCGCACCGACCCGGCGGTGATCATGATGATCACCGACGAGCAGGACCGCTGCCTGCTCGGCCGTCAGGCGCTCTGGCCGGAGGGCCGCTGGTCGACGCTGGCCGGCTTCGTCGAGCCGGGGGAGTCGATCGAGCAGGCGGTGGTGCGCGAGGTGCACGAGGAGGCCGGGGTGCGGGTCGCCGAGGTCTCCTACGTGGCCAGCCAGCCGTGGCCGTTCCCGTCCAGCCTGATGCTGGGCTTCCTGGGCAAGGCGCACCCGGACGGCACCGCGATCACGGTGGACGGGGAGGAGCTGGCCGAGGCGCGCTGGTTCTCCCGGGAGGAGCTGCGGGCGGGCATGGAGGCGGGGGAGATCCTCCCGCCGTCCGGGATCTCGATCGCCCGGCACCTGGTCGAGCTCTGGTACGGCGGGCCGCTGCCGGCGGCGGCCCGCTGGTAATTCCGGGCCGCCCCGCAGGGCGGGCGGATTGAAGCGTTCCTCGGATTGGGGGCGCGCGGACTTGATTCGCGCGCCCCCAATTTCCTTTCCGAACCCGTCTCCCCAGGATGTTCGTCATCGGAGCGGCCCTGCTCGGTAAGGCTCCCGCGCTCCCGCCGGACACTGTCACCGATCCCGGGAGACTTTGCCGCAAACGCCTGAAAGCCGCTCGCCCGTCTCGCTACATTCACTCGGGTGACAATCCCCCGGGGCACCGCCCAATCCCCCAAATACCAGCGCCTCGCCGCGGACCTGCGCCGCCGCATCGCCGAGGGCGAGTTCACCACCGCGGCCGCCCTCCCGGTCGAGAGCGAGCTGGAACGCCAGTACGGCGTCGCCCGCAACACCGTCCGCCTCGCCGTCGACGTCCTCGTCAACGAGGGCCGACTCGTCCGCCTCCAGGGCAAGGGCACCTACCTGCGCGAGCACCCCGTGCTCGACCACCGCGCCTACGGACCCGCCCCCTGCCTCGACCCGCAGGACACCGCCGCCCGCGACTGCCTCGCCACCCCCGGCGCCGTCTACCGCGGCGAGGCCGACGACAGCGGACGCGAACTCACCGTCGACTTCGAAATGATGATCGTCCGGGCCCGCGTCGACATCGCCGAACGCCTCGGACTGCGCGCCGGCGAGGCCATCGTCGTCCGCCGCCAACTGCGCCTGCTCGACCGCGAGCCGTACTCCATCGAGGAGAGCCACTACCGGGCCGGGCTCGCCGCCGGCACCCCGCTGATGGAACCCGACCAGATCGACGGCGGCGACGAGGCCGTGCTCGCCGCCCTCGGCCGCACCGAGATCGGCGCCGTCGACCACCTGGTCGCCCGGATGCCGGGACCCGAGGAGTCCCAGTGGTTCCAGGGCGGACCCGGGGTCCCGCTGGTGGTCCAGACCCGGGTCACCTACGACCGGCGCGGACCCGTCCGGGTCATCGAGACCCGCTACTCCGCCGACCGCAGCCGGCTGGTCTACGGCGTCGGCGACCTCGCGGCCCGGACCACGCTGCCCGCGCCCGCCGCACCCGTCGACCCGGCCCGGGCCGACGCGCCGTGACCCGCGGGGCGGGCGCGCGTCGGCCGGGGCCTGGGCCTTGGTGCGTCAGGCCGGGGTTCGTCAGGCCGCCAGGGCCTTCTTCACCTGGATCAGGCTCGGGTTGGTCATCACGACCCGCTCGCCGCCGCCGACCGGCGTCACGAGCACCGTCGGCACGGTCTGGTTGCCGTTGTTCACCGACTCGACGAAGGACGCCGACGCCGGGTCCTCCTCGATGTTGATCTCGGTGTAGCCGATGCCCTCACGCTCCAGCTGGCTCTTGAGCCGGTTGCAGTAGCCGCACCAGGTCGTGCTGTACATCGTCACGCTGCCGGACATCGAGGGAACTCCTTCGGATAGGGAGGGGCGTGCGGACGCGATCGCGCGCGTACCGGTTCGGCGGGGACAACGTCCACCGCCCGGCCGTCATTCCGCGCCCCGGGCGTGCCCCGACTGTGCCGTGCCGCGCCGTGCCGCGCCCCGGTGCCCGGCCGGCCGGCCGCGCGCCCCGTACCGGCGCGGGGCCGGGGCGCGCGCCCCGCCCGCACCACTACCCGCCGAGCGCGCCGCGATCATCAGGCGATCACACCGCGCCTGTGGACAACCCCGCCCGAGATGTCCGCCCGGACTGAGAGGATGGAACGCATGCAGGAAGACCTCTTGAGCGGCAGCCCGTTCGACGGACACCAGGACGCCCACCGGCCCGGCCACCTCGCCGCCGGCGGCGGCCCCGACGCCGTCCTCGCCGGACTCGACCCCGAACAGCGGGCCGTCGCCACCGCCCTGCACGGCCCCGTCTGCGTGCTCGCCGGCGCCGGCACCGGCAAGACCCGCGCCATCACCCACCGCATCGCCTACGGCGTGCGCAGCGGCGTCTACCAGCCCCAACAGGTCCTCGCCGTCACCTTCACCGCCCGCGCCGCCGGCGAGATGCGCGGCCGCCTGCGCCAACTCGGCGCCGACGGCGTCCAGGCCCGCACCTTCCACGCCGCCGCCCTGCGCCAGCTCCACTACTTCTGGCCCCGCGCCGTCGGCGGCCCCGTCCCCCAACTCCTCGAACGCAAGGTCCAGCTCGTCGCCGAGGCCGCCGGCCGCTGCGGCCTGCGCGTCCAGCGCACCGAACTCCGCGACCTCACCGCCGAGATCGAATGGGCCAAGGTCACCCAGACCGGCCCCGACGACTACCCCGCCGCCGTCGCCAAGTCCGGCCGCGAAGCCCCCCGCGACCCCGCCGAGACCGCCCAGGTCTACCGCGTCTACGAGGAGACCAAGACCCGCCGCGGGAACATCGACTTCGAGGACGTCCTGCTGCTCACCGCCGCCATCCTGGAGGACCGGCCCGACATCGCCGACCAGGTCCGCGCCCAGTACCGGCACTTCACCGTCGACGAGTACCAGGACGTCTCCCCGCTCCAGCAGCGCCTCCTCGACCAGTGGACCGGCCCCGGCGGCGGCGCCAGCCTCTGCGTCGTCGGCGACGCCAGCCAGACCATCTACTCCTTCACCGGCGCCACCCCCGACTACCTGCTCGGCTTCCGCACCCGCCACCCCGAGGCCACCGTCGTCAAGCTCGTCCGCGACTACCGCTCCACCCCCCAGGTCGTCCACCTCGCCAACGGACTCCTCGCCCAGGCCCGCGGCGAGGCCGCCCGCCACCGCCTCGAACTCGTCTCCCAGCGCGAGGCCGGCCCCGACCCCGTCTACACCGAGTACGAGGACGAACCCACCGAGGCCGAGACCACCGCCCGCAAGATCAAGGACCTCGTCGCCGCCGGCGTGCGCGCCAGCGAGATCGCCGTCCTCTTCCGCACCAACGGCCAGTCCGAGGTCTACGAGCAGGCCCTCGCCGACCTCGGCGTCCCCTACCAGCTCAAGGGCGCCGAGCGGTTCTTCGAACGCCCCGAGGTCCGCGACGCCGGCGTCCTGCTCCGCGGCGCCGCCCGGGCCGGCTCCGACCCCGTCACCGACGGCGCCCCCGACCTCGCCGGCCAGGTCCGCGCCGTCCTCGCCACCCGCGGCTTCACCCCCGAACCCCCCGCCGGCTCCGGCGCCGTCCGCGACCGCTGGGAGTCCCTCGCCGCCCTCGTCCGCCTCGCCGAGGAATTCGAACGCGGCCGCACCGCCGCCGGACAGACCACCGGACTCGCCGACTACGTCGCCGAACTCGACGCCCGCGCCGCCGCCCAGCACGCCCCCGCCGTCGAGGGCGTCACCCTCGCCTCCCTGCACGCCGCCAAGGGCCTCGAATGGGACGCCGTCTTCCTCGTCGGCCTCACCGAGGGCACCCTGCCGATCATCTACGCCAAGACCGACGAACAGGTCGAGGAGGAGCGCCGCCTCCTCTACGTCGGCGTCACCCGAGCCCGCAAGCACCTCACCCTCTCCTGGGCGCTCTCCCGCTCCCCGGGCGGCCGCGCCTCCCGCAAGCCCACCCGCTTCCTCGACGGGCTGCGCCCCGGCTCCAGCGCCCCCGGCAGCCGCCCCGCCGGGCGGGCCGGCCGCGGCGGGGTCGAGGGCGGCGAGCGCTCCGCCGGGCGCCGGGTCCGCGGCCCGGTCACCTGCCGGGTCTGCGAGCGCGTCCTCACCGACGCCGTCGAGCGCAAGCTCCGCCGCTGCGAGACCTGCCCCTCCACCATGGACGAGGCGCTCTACGAACGGCTGCGCGAATGGCGCGCCGCCCAGGCCCGCGAACAGGGCGCCCCGGCCTACGTGGTGTTCACCGACGCCACCCTCATGGCCATCGCCGAGGACGTGCCCGCCAACCGCCAGGAGCTGGCCGCCATCTCCGGGGTCGGCGCCATGAAGCTGGACAAATACGGGGCGGCCGTGCTCTCGTTGTGTGCGGGGGAGGAGCCCGAGGGGGATCCGGCGGACGTCTCGGACGGTCAGCCGGACGAACCGGCCTGAGCCGGTCCGGGGCGATCACAGCCGGCGCCGCGGAGCGCCGCGAAGACCGTCGGGGAACTCGCCGGAAAAATAGTTTGCGCGCCGTGCCGGGAGCGCAATAGCCTGCCGGAGCGGTCAAGGGGACGCGATCGCACGGGGTGACACCTGTCGCGCCGCATTCCCCTGCGCCCACCAGCTTCACACCCGCATCACTCGCACCACCAGCTCCACCAGCTCCACCGAGACAGACATCCGAACAGTTCGGAGCCCGGGAGACCAGGCTCCGCGAGACGCCGAGAGGAGGCGAAGACAGTGGAAACCATGAACACCAAAATGACTGGCCAGACCGTCGACGCTGCCTCCCTGCGTGCCGCCAGCCTGCGGCTCACCGCCGAGCTGTGCGGAACCGGTCTGGGTCTCGACGCCACTCGTGGCTCCGTCGCTCCCTTCTCCCTCGCCCCCGTTGTCAGTGGTCTTGGACACACTGGCCTCGGCAGCAAGGGCAATGAGGGCGGCAGCTTCGACGGCACCCGTGTCGAGACTGGTCTGTCCCGTGACTGGGCGTCGGTCGACGCGTCCCGCTCCCCGCGTGATGAGCGACCGACCCAGGCACCGAAGACGGCCGTAGTCGTCGCCAAGCACGGCGGCTATGCGCAGGTCATCGGTGCCGGAAACGCCCAGAAGCAGAACGAGCAGCAGATCAACCAGGCCATGGCCGTCTTCACGGACGCCACGGCCATCCGGATGCGGGCCTTCCGCGGGCCTGAACCCTGGAGAGAACGAACCTGAGCCACTTTCAGGTCGGCGCCTCCAGGGCCGCGGAACCCGTCACACCGGGATCCGCGGCCCTTCTGTTTTGTCCGGTACGCGAGACCACCCAGGCCCCCCGGGGCCTCCGGCCCAGCCCCACCAGTCAGCTGAGCCGGACCCACTGAGAAGACGAGGAAGACGCACACAGTGTCCACGGTCATCACACCGCCCACCCCGTCCGTACCGCCGACAAGCCAGACCAAGGCCGACCAGGCCGACCCCCCGGAGGTTCTCCCCATGCAGTTCACCTCGATCGACCAGGCCGAAGAGCTCGGCCTCCCCATCCCGTGCCGCGCGTTCGACCCCGAGGTCTTCTTCGCCGAGACGCCCGCCGACGTCGAGTACGCGAAGGCCCTGTGCGGCACCTGCCCGGTCAAGGACGCCTGTCTCACCGGTGCCCTCGAGCGCCGCGAGCCCTGGGGCGTCTGGGGTGGCGAGCTCTTCGTCCAGGGTGTCGTCGTGGCCCGCAAGCGGCCGCGTGGCCGCCCGCGCAAGACCGAGGTCGCGGCGTGAATCCCGCGTCCGGAGCCGAGGCCGTCCGCCGGGGAGAGCAGCCCCTGCCGGACAACACCCTCCGCCGCTCCGTACGCCTCGCCGCCGCCAAGGCCGACGCCCGCATCCGCCCCTTTCCGACGACGCACCACGAGCAGGACCACCACATGACCGCCGCCGCCATCGATCCGACCGTCCGCGCTGAGCAGACCACCGAACTTCAGATCCAGAACAGGACCCTCGAAATGCAACTCCTCCACGAATCCCTGGCCCGTGCGCATATGCAAGAGCGCCTCCAGGAGGCCGAGCACCAACGGCTCGTCGTCCGGGTCGCCCGGGCCCACCGGCTCAAGCAGAAGGCCGAACGCGCCTCGCTGCGGGCCCGCAAGGCCATCGCCGTCGCCCTGATGTGACATCGCCCGAGGTGGCGTCGCCGTGAGGTGACACCGCCCGAGGCGATATCGCCATGAGGCGACGAAGCCGTGAGGTGACCGGGACGCCGGTACCCGCCCGGCCGCCGTCGTACCCCCGTCGCGCCGCAGGCCGCCCCCCGATACCGGGAGGCGGCCTGCGGCCGTTGCCGTCCTCGGGGACGGCCGGGCGAGGGGAGGTTTCTGGCGTGATCAGCCCTCCGTCGACGGGCCCCGACGCCGCGCGGGCGCCGACCGCTTCGCGGCAGGGCGCTTCGGCGCGGGGTCCTTTGCCGCGAGGTCCTTCGCCGCCGGGTCCTTCGCCGTTGTGCTCTTCGCCGCGGGCCGCTTACCCGCCGGGCGCTTGCCCGCCGAGCCCGGCTCCGCGAACTCCGGCAACCACTCCAGCATCTCCGCCCGGAACGGCGCCTTAGCACCCAACTGGCACAGCACCCCGATCGTGCTCAGCGTCACCCGGTGGATCAACAGGTACGACGGCGGCAGATTCAACTGCTTGCCCAGGTTGTACGCGGGCGACCGCGGATCCGCGATCCGCGCCGCCTGCGCCCGCATCCACGCCCGCGTGAAGTGGAACGACTCCACCGCCGCCGGCTCGATGATCGGCACCAGATAGTCCAGCACCGCGTCCGGATCCAGCTCGATCGAGGGCTTCACAAAGCCCTCCTCGCGCAGCATCGCCAGCACACCCGCCGCGTCCCCGGCCAGCGCCATCCGCAACGACGCCCCGATCGGCGCCGGCAACCCGCCCGGCAACCGGTCCACCGTCCCGAAGTCCAGCACCCCCAGCCGCCAGTCCTCCACCGGGCCGTCGTCCTTCAGCAGCCGGAAATTGCCCGGATGCGGATCCGCGTGCAGCAACCCCGTACGCGACGGACCGGCGAACAGGAACCGGGCCAGCAACTGCCCCGCCCGGTCCCGCTCCTCCTGCGAACCCGAGGCGATCACCTCCGCCAGCGGCGTGCCGCCCATCCACTCCGACACCAGCACCTGGTCCGCCTGCGCCACCACACCCGGCACCACGATCTCCGGATCGCCCGCGAACTCCTCGGCATGACGGCGCTGCGCCTGGGCCTCCAGCCCGTAGTCCAGCTCCTCGGCGACCCGCTCCCGCAACTCGGTGATCAACGGCTTGATGTCCAGGCCCGGAATCAGCGGACCGAGCAGCCAGGCCACCCGGCTCAACTGCGACAGGTCCGCCAGCAGCGCGTCCCCCGCCCCCGGGTACTGGACCTTCACCGCGACCGTGCGGCCGTCGTGCCACACCGCCCGGTGCACCTGGCCGATCGACGCGGCCGCCGCCGGCCGGTCGTCGAACTCCAGGAACAGGCCCCGCCAGTCCTCGCCCAGCCGCTCGGCGAGGGCCGCGTGGACCTTCGCCGCCGGCATCGGCGGCGCCGCGTCCTGCAGCTTCGTCAACGCCGCCCGGTACGGGCCGGCCACCTCCTCGGGCAGTGCGGCCTCGAAGACGGACAGCACCTGCCCGAACTTCATCGCCCCGCCCTTGAGCTCGCCCAGGACCTTGAACAGCTGGTCGGCGGTCGCCTGCTGCAACTCGGCGGTCACCACCTCGGCCGACCGGCCGCCGATCCGCTTCCCCAGCCCCAGGGTGGCCCGGCCGGCTATCCCCAGCGGCAGGGCGGCGAGTCTTGCCGTGCGGGTCATTGCCTTGCGCGGAAGATCGCTCACCCGGGCCTCCAAATCGACACGCCCCAGGCCCCCGCGGCGGGGGCCGACCGTCATACGCCATTGTGCCCGCTCGGCGGTGCGGCCCCGGCCGGAATCGGCCTCCGCGGCGGGCTCGCGCCAGTCTCGCACCGGTCTCGTGCCGGTCTGGTGCCGGTCTCGCGCCGGCCGCCGTCGGGCCCGGACACCCGGGCCCGACGGTCAGGGTCGACGGTCGGGGTCGACGGTCGGGGCCGGTCAGGCGCCGACGGCCTGCGCGAAGGAGAACAGCCGGAACGGGTCGTACCGGCGCTTCACCGCCACCAGCCGCGGATAGTTCTCCCCGTAGTAGGCGCGCCGCCAGTCCGGCAGCCCGGGATCGACGAAGTTCTGGTACGTCTCGCCGGAGGAGTGCGGATCGAGCACCGCGAAGCCGGAGTCCGCCCAGCGGCGGGCCGCCGCCGTCGCCGCCTCGTCCACCGGGCCGGTGGCGATCACCGCGCCGAGGCTCGCGTTGAACAGCGCGTTCCGGTGGACGTAGGCGGTGGCCGTGCGGGCCGGATCGTTGGCGGCGCCGCCGAGCGCGCTCAACTGCACCATGCGCTGCTGCCCGGCCAGCCGGTCCCGGTCCAACAGGCCGACCGCGGCGTCCCAGACCGCGCGCGGCGGCGGGGCGTCGAACAGCCGGCCCCGGTCCACAGCGGCGGTCGGTCGGGGCAGCACGGCCGCCGGCCCGGTACCCGCCCGGTGGCACTGGTCCTGGGTGTACGAGCCGCAGCCGTAGAAGCCCATCATGACGGACAGGTACGGGGCGGTGTAGCTGTTCCGCGAGGCCGGAACCGCGCCCACCAGATCGACCAACCGGCCGATCTCGGCGTTGAGTTCGGCCTCCGTGCCGACCGAGCCGATCAGCACCGAGACGAACGGGGTCGCCCCGGGCGCGGCGTCCCGCAGACCCACCACGGCACCGCCGCCCAGCGTCCGCGGGGCGTCGGGGAGCCAGTGCGACCAGGCGTCCAGCACATCGACCGCGCGGTCGAAGGGCCAGGCGAGACTGGCCATGGTCAGGGTGGCCACCGGGACCGGAGTCACCGTGTACGAGGTGACGACGCCGAAGTTGCCGCCACCGCCGCCGCGCAGCGCCCAGTACAGGTCGTCGTGCTCCTGGGGCGAGGCGGTGACGGTCCGGCCGCTCGCCAGCACGACGCGGGCCGAGGTCACCTTGTCGCTGGAGATACCGACATGGCGGGTCAACAGGCCGATGCCGCCGCCCTGGAGGAAGCCGCCGAGGGAGACCGTGGGACAGAAGCCGCCGGAGACGGCGAGGCCGTGCGGGGCGACGGCGTTGGTCACGTCGACGAGCTGGGTGCCGCCGCCGAAGGTGGCGGCCCCGGGGGTGACGGTGGAGGCGTTCAGCCGGGAGACGTCGATCACCAGGCCGGTGCCGGTGGAGTAGCCGCCGCCGCTGTGGCCGCCGGCGCGGACGGCGATCGGCAGGTCGTGGTCCTGGGCGTACCGGAGACAGAGGGCGACATCCGCCTCGTCGGCGCAGTACGCGATGGCGGCCGGCTCGACGGAGTCGAAGCGGGCCTGGCCGATCTGCTTGGCGACCCCGTAGGCCGGGTCGCCGGGGAGGACGAGAGTGCCGTGCAAATAGCCGGAGAGCCGGGACCATCGTCGCCGTCGGGCCTCGGCCGCGGTGGCGACGGTCGGCAGGGCGGGGACGGCGGCCAGCGGGACGGCCAGGGCGCCGGCGGCGCCGATGAGCGATCTGCGAGTGATCATGTCGATACCTCTCGGTGAGGTCGTGCACGAGCGTTGCGATCGTTGCGCGGGCCACCCCCGGCGTCGGCCGGGTGGCCGACGCCACAGTAATGGCTCCAGGGCGCCCCGGTGCGCCCTTTCCCCGCTTCGGGGACCCCTCCCCCCTCCCCCCTCCCCTCCGCCCACCCACCACCCACCACCCACACTCACCCGGGCCGACGTCTCGGCCCGGGTCGTAGGGCGCAGCCTGGCGCCAGGCTGCGCGCACAGGCGTCCCGCACAGGCGTCCCGCACAGGCGTCCCGCACAGGCGTCCCGC
>NZ_JBHSOF010000004.1:131345-176710 GCF_042656005.1 Kitasatospora misakiensis
GCACAGGCGTCCCGCACAGGCGTCCCGCACAGGCGTCCCGCACAGGCGTCCCGCACAGGCGTCCCGCACAGGAGTCCCGCGTCAGCCGGGTCCGCCGTCTCGGCGCCGCTGTTTCGGGTCCGCTGCCCAGGCCGACGTCTCGGCCTGGCTCGTGGGGCGCAGACCGGTGCCGGGTCTCGCTGACAGGAGTCCCTCGTCAGCCCGGCCCGCCGTCTTGGGGCCGCTGGCCCGGCCCGCCGTCGGCCGTCGGCGGGTTCGCTGCCTGGGCCCGCCGTCGGCCGTGGGCGGGGCCGCTGCCTGGGCCCGCCGTTGGTCTCAGTGCGGCGGGGTCGGTTGCCAGAGGCACCCGCAGTCCGGGTGGCCCTTGAGGCGCAGGCGGCGGGGCATCCCGTCGACGGCCGAGACCTCGCACCAGCCGTCCACGCTGGGCGGTCGCCCGCCGTCGAGGAAGACCTGGACGTGCAGTGCGGCCAGCCCGGCGACCGCGGTCGCGAGTGCGACGTCGCAGGCCGGCGTCGGGGCCCGCCCCGAGCCGCCGTCGGCGAGTTGGGCGAGGATCCGCGGCCAGGCGGCGTCCTCGTCCTCCCGGGCCAGGACCAGGCAGTGACCGCAGGCCGACACCCCCGGTACGACCAGGGGCCCGACCACCCCGTACTCCTCGACCACGCCCACGTACAGGTGGGGGACGCCGGCCCGCAGCAGCTCGCGGGCCTGCGGTGTGCCGCCGGCGAAGGCCGCGCTGCCGTCCCGCGGCGCCAGCACCACCAGGTCGGGCAGCCCCGGTCTCGGCCGCCGGTTGCGCTGGGCCGGGTGTCGGGCGGCGGCCCGGTCGACGGCCTCGCGGGCGGCGGTGGAGCGCACCCGGCCGACGTCGCCCGGGGGCAGCCCGGCGGGGGAGCAGTCGCCGGGCGCGACCCGGCCGGAGTCGACCACGCTGACCGTGCCGATGCCGCCCGCCGCGAGGACGGCGCCGACGGCCGCCCCGATCCGGCCGGCGCCGCGGACCTCCACCGCGTGCTCGGGCCGCCGGGCCAGGACGGCGGGCGCGGCACCGGGAGTCGAGTGGATCAGCGACAGCGAGGCGAGGTCCGGGCCGAGCAGCTCGCGGTGCGGTTGGGGGAAGCGGGCCAGGGCGCCGTCGGCGGCCTCGGTGTCGTCGAGCACCCCGGCCTCCTCCAGGAGGTCGAGCAGCGAGTCCGCCGGGTCGCGTCCGAAGCCGATCCGCTCGCCCTCGGCGAGCAGGGCGGGCCGGTCGCGGGTGCCGTCGACGAGGTCGAGGAACTCGCGCAGCGCCTTGCCGGAGGCGTTCGCGAGCACCCCCGCGTGCTGGGGGATGGTGCCGAACTGCAGGGTGTCCGAGTCCCGCCAGCTGCGGGAGAGGGCGGGCTTGAGGGCGAGGCGCACGGTGGTCTTCCTTCCGATCGTTTCCGGACGGCTGACGGCAGCATGCCCGATGGGGGCGGCGTGGTGCGTTGCGTTGTCCACAGGCACGGACTGATGATCAGGTGATCCGTTCGCGCACCCTGTGGATAACTTGGCGTCCGGTCCGAGGTCGGATTCCGGACACCTCCCGTCGGCCTTTCGTTCCCGATCGCTCCACGAAAGATTTCGGCCATGGCAGCGGACTTCTGTCAGGGGTAGCAGGTAACGTCGTGTGCCATGGCAGCCGAACGGGACTCCCATCCCTCGGCGTCGCCTCGGCGTGCCCGTGCAGCGTCCGGGTCGCAAGTGGCGGCGCCGAGTACGCGTGGGCGTCCGGAGCCGCAATCCCCGGACCAGCAGCCGGGGGCCGCGCGGGAGTCGTTCGACCGCTCCCGGGTGGAGGTGCGGCGCAGTGCCCGCCGCAGCCGGACGGTGTCCGCCTACCGCGAGGGCGACCGCACGATCGTGCTGATCCCGGCCCGGATGTCGCACGCGGAGGAGCAGCGCTGGGTCGCGCAGATGCTGGAGAAGCTGGCCGCGCAGGAGAGCCGCCGGGTGCTCGGGGACGATGCGCTGGTGGCCCGGGCGCGGGAGCTCTCGGGGGCCTATCTGGGCGGTCGGGCCCAGCCCGCCCAGGTCCGCTGGGTGACCAATCAGAATTCGCGCTGGGGCTCGTGCACCCCGAGCGAGGGGACGATCCGGCTCTCGCACCGCCTGCAGGGGATGCCGGAGTACGTGGTCGACTACGTGCTGCTGCACGAGCTGGCGCATCTGCTGGTGCCGGACCACGGCCCGGACTTCTGGGCGCTGCTGGAGGCCTATCCGCGGACGGAGCGGGCGCGCGGCTATCTGGAGGGTGTGGTCTCGGCGGCCCGGCTGCCGCACATCCCGGGGGCCCGGCACGCGGATCCGGTGGAGCCCGGCCCGGCGGAGTCCTGCGGCTGAGTGCAGGCCCGGGCCGTACGGAAGTGCCGAGGGAGAACGTGCAGAGGGGCGCGGGCCGCAATGGCCCGCGCCCCTTCTGCTGTCCGGGCGCCCCCGAACGCCTCAATCGGACTCAGCCGGTGAACCGCCTCAACCGGTGAGCCCGCTCAGCCGGTGAGCTCCCGGGCGCGGGCCACGAGGTCGCGCACCGAATGGTCGGTGAGCTCCGGAAGGCGGTCGTAGTCGAACCAGCGCAGATCGAGCGACTCCTCGCTGATCAGCGCCTGGGCGCCGGGCGGGGCCACCGCGATGTACTGGACGTCGAGGTGGGTGTTCTCCGGCCGGTCCTTGCCGGTGCAGCGGACCTGGTGCCGGTCGAGCTTGACCGGGACGGGCACGCCGTCGCGGGTGAGGAGGGCGAGGTCGGGGATGCCGGACTCCTCGGTGGCCTCGCGCAGCGCGGCCGCGGCGAGGTCGCGGTCGCCGGCCTCGCAGTGGCCGCCCATCTGCAGCCAGCGGCCCACCTTGGGGTGCAGGGTGAGCAGGACGCGGCCGGCGGCGGGGTCGACGACGGCGGCGCTGGCGGTGATGTGGGCGGGCAGGCAGGCCCGGTACATGCCCTCGGGCTGCTCGGCGAGGTGCCGCAGGTAGTCGAGGCGCAGCTGTTCCTGCGCGGGCTCGGCGGGCTGCCAGCCGGTCAGGGTGCGGACCGCGTCGGCGTGCAGGCCGCCGTCCTGGGGGGCGGGGTCGTGCTGGACGCCGGTGTGGTCCGTCTCGGTGGCGGTCATGCGGTGGGCTCGCCCTTCCCCTGCTGGTCGTCGTCGCCGTCGTTCTTGGTCAGGTCGGGCCCGGCCGAATCAGGCCCGGCCGAACCAGGCTTCGCCGGGTCGGCCTTCGCGGTGCCGGAGGCCCCGCCCGCGGCGGCCTCGCCGAGCAGCTTGTCGAGGGCGTCGAAGTCGATGCCGCCCTCCAGGTCGCCGGCGGTGCCCCGGTGCACGAAGGCGTCGGGGTCGTCGAGGTCGGCGGCGGTGGGGAGCATGTCGGGGTGCTGCCACAGGTCGTCGCGGCCCTCGGTGCCGCGGGCGTCGGCGAGCAGCGCCCAGAGGCGGGCGGCGTCGCGCAGCCGGCGCGGGCGCAGTTCGAGGCCGACGAGGGTGGCGAAGGTCTGCTCGGCCGGTCCGCCGGCGGCGCGGCGGCGGCGGACGGTCTCGCGCAGGGCGCCGGCCTGCGGCAGGTGGGGTTCGGCGGCAGCGTGCACGACGGCGTCGACCCAGCCCTCGACGAGGGCGAGGGCGGTCTCCAGGCGGGCGAGGGCGGCCTTCTGCTCGGGGGTGTCCTCGGGCTGGAGGAGGCCGCCGGCGAGGGCCTCCTGGAGGGCCTCGGGGTTGCCGGGGTCGAGCTGGCCGACGAGTTCCTCCATGCGGGAGGTGTCGACCTTGATGCCGCGGGCGTAGGCCTCGACGGCGCCGAGGAGGTGGGCGCGCAGCCACGGCACGTGGGCGAAGAGCCGCTGGTGGGCGGCTTCGCGCAGGGCGAGGTAGAGGCGGACCTCCTCGGCGGGCACGCTGAGGCCCTCGCCGAACTCGGCGACGTTCTGGGGCAGCAGCGCGGCCTTGCCGGCGGGGGCGAGCGGTAGGCCGACGTCGGTGGAGCCGACGACCTCGCCGGCGAGGGCACCGAGCGCCTGGCCGATCTGGGTGCCGAACATGGCGCCGCCCATGGAGCGCATCATGCCCATCAGCGGGCCGGCCATGGCCTGCATCTCCTCGGGCAGGACGCCGCCCATGGCGTTGCCGACGCGCTCGGCGACGGGGTCGACGAGGTCCTTCCAGACCGGGAGGGTGGCCTCGATCCACTCGGCGCGGCTCCAGGCGACGGCGGTGCCGGCGCCGGAGGGGAAGGTGGTGACGCCGTCGAGCCACAGGTCGGCGAGGCGGACGGCCTCGACGACGGCGGAGCGTTCGGCGGCGCCGACCGAGCGGTCCTTGCTCTTGCCCTCGGCGGGTTCGGCGACGACGGTCTGCCGGGCGATGTCCTTGGCGAGGTCCCAGTTCACCGGGCCGCCCTCGAAGGAGAGCATCTGGCCGAGCTGCTGGAAGGCGGCGCCGAGGTCGTTGGGGTTGAGGCCGCCGAACATTGCGGCGAAGGGGTTGTCGCCCGCGCCGGGGCCGCCGGGGCCGCCCGCGCCGGGTCCGCCGGGCATGCCGGGCAGGCCCATCCCGAACAGGGCGCCGAGCGGGTTGCCGCCGCCGAAGCCGAAGGACTGCGGGCCGGTGGGCTCGTCGCCCTGGCCCTTCTTCCGGTCGTCGTCGGGCTTGGCCTTGCCGTCCTCGGGCTCCTCGGGCGGAACGCCGAATCCGAAGGGAAGGTCGCTCACGGGGTCCTCGATCCGGTCGGCCGTCATACGGGTGGTGGCGGTGGTTCTGAGCGGTGGTTCTGCGGGCCCGGGGCGGTCGGCGGAGCTGGGGGACTCCCGGCCGGCGGGCGGCTCCCGCGCGGCTGGCCCGCGCCGGGTGCACCGCCGGGCCTTCGCCTCGGGCAGGATGGACGCACGTGACACACGTACGTACGCACATAAAGCTAACCGTGGAGGATGGCCGGTGAGTTCCCCGCCTTCGGACGTTCGCTCTGGGCTGACCGGAGGAGAGGACGCCCCGGACATCACGGCGTCGCCGCCTCCAGCCTATGACGGAAGACCGCTGACCGTGGCGGTCACAGGTGCCGCCGGAGTGCTCGGCGAGCGCGTCGCGGCCCGCCTGGTGGCCTCGCCGGGGGTCCGGAAGGTCCTGGCGGTGGACGACCGGCGCGGCGAGGTGCCCGGCGTGCAGTGGCGGGTCCTGGACGTGCGGGACCCGGCGGTGGCCGAGCGGCTCGCCGGGGTGGACGTGGTGGTCCACCTGGCGATGGACCTCGGCATGGAGTCGGACCCGCGGGCGCGCAGCGCCTACAACGTGCGGGGCGCGCAGACGGTGCTGACGGCCGCCGCGGCGGCCGGGGTGCACCGGGTGGTGCTGTGCACCTCGGCGATGGTCTACGGGGCGCTGCCGGACAACGAGGTGCCGCTGGCGGAGGACTCGGAGCTGCGGGCGACCGAGGAGGCCTCGCTGGTCGGGGACCTGCTGGAGATCGAGCGGCTGGCGCGCCGGGCGCCGCGGGCGCACCCGGGGCTCCAGGTGACGGTGCTGCGGCCGGCCGTGGTGGTGGGCCCGGGGGTGGACACCGTGCTGACCCGGCACTTCGAGGCGCCGCGGCTGCTGGTGGTGGCCGGTTCGCGGCCGTGCTGGCAGTTCTGCCACGTGGACGATCTGGCGGCGGCGCTGGAGTACGCGGCGCTGGGCCTGGTCGAGGGCGAGGTGACGGTCGGCTGCGACGGCTGGCTGGAGCAGGAGGACGTGGAGCGGCTGTCGGGGATCCGGCGGATGGAGCTGCCGGCCTCGCTGGCGCTGGGGACGGCGGCGCGGCTGCACCGGCTGGGGCTGACGCCGGCCCCGGCCGGGGACCTGGCGTACACGATGTACCCGTGGGTGGTGTCGGGGAGCCGGCTGCACGAGGCGGGCTGGCGTCCGGCGCACACCAACGAGGAGGTGCTGGCGGAGCTACTGGCGCAGGTGTCGGGCAAGCACGCGGTGGCGGGCCGGCGGCTGGGCGGCAAGGAGGCCGCGACGAGTCTGGGCGCGGCGGGGGCGACGGTGGCGCTGGTGGGTACGGCGGCGCTGGTGCGGCGGGCGCGCAAGCGGCGCCGGTTCTGAACAAGCGGCGAACAAGCGGCGCCGGTTCTGAACCGGGCGGCGAACAAGCGGCGCCGGTTCTGAACCGGGCGGCCCCGGGCGCGGACCCGGGGCCGGAGCGGAATTCTCACGATGCGAAATCTCGCAATCGTGATGCGGAAGGGGCTTGCCCGGGGCCGCCCGGGATGGGCAATCATGGGGGCATGTCCGAGAACCACGACCCGATCCGTCTGCTCGCCGTCCGCGAGACCCCGCTCTCCCTCGACGAGGTGTACGAGGCGGTGGGGGACGACGCGGCCGGCGGGACGACCGTCTTCGTCGGGACGGTCCGCGACCACGACGGCGGCAAGCACGTCACGGCGCTGGAGTACAGCTGCCATCCGACCGCGGAGCGGGAGATGCGCCGGATCGCCGAGAAGGTCGTCGCCGACTTCCCGGTCCGCGCGCTGGCCGCGGTGCACCGGGTGGGCCGGCTGGGGATCGGCGACAAGGCCGTGATCGTCGCCGTCTCCTGCGCCCACCGGGGCGAGGCGTTCGCCGCCGCCCGCCGGCTGATCGACGACCTCAAGCACGAGGCGCCGATCTGGAAGCACCAGCTCTTCGCCGACGGCGAGGAGGAGTGGGTGGGCGCCGGGAGCTGTTGAGCAGCCCTCGGATCCCCGTGCCGCGCAGGCGCGCCGGTCGCTCACTCGAACGGGTGTGGGTCGCTGCGCCGGATACTCCCTGGCAGTGAGCCGATCGGCCGTGCCGTAACCCGGACGGCGCCCGCGGCGTTGTCCGCCGGAATGGTTAATCTGCTCATAGACACGACGAGCTGGGAGTACTGAGATGGCTGCGCTCGCCTGGTTGATCATTCCCTGCGTCGCCGCGGTGCTCGCCACCGTGTGGGCGGGTTGGGCCCAGCGGGCCCCGAGGGCGACGGGGGACCCCGCCTCGCTGGCCGAGCACCAGCGGTTCATGGCCGCGATGGAACGCACCACCACCGGCCCCACCACCGGCGCCGCCCCGCAGGAGCGCTCCGGCCGCTGACCCCGGCCGACGGCCCCGGGGGCGGTGCAGGGCGGTGCGGGGCGGTGCCGGGGGCCCTCCGGGGCGGGCGCTGTCCGGCGGGTGGCCCGCCGGGCGCGCCGTCAGCCGCGTCCCGTACTGTCGAGGCATGCCACGCCGCTCTGCGACGATGCTCGCCGCCACCCTGCTGCTCATAGCGCTGCTCTGTGCCTCGGTGCTGATGAAGGTGCCGTACACCGAGATGAGCCCGGGCCCGACGTACAACACGCTCGGGGTGCAGGAGAAGACGGGCACGCCGGTGATCACCGTCACCGGCCACGAGTCGTACCCGGCGAGCGGGCACCTCAACATGACCACCGTCCAGGTCACCGGCGCCAAGTACGAGCCGAGCCTGGTCAACGCGGTGATCGGCTGGCTGCGCGACGACGTGCTGGTGGTGCCGCACGACAACGTCTACCCGAAGGGCCAGAGCGACGCCGACGCGAAGCGGCAGAACGCCGAGGAGTTCGCGCTCTCCGAGGACCACGCCCGTACCGCCGCGCTGAGCCAGCTCGGCATCCCGATGGGCAGCGAGCTGATCGTCCAGGCCGTCACCGCGGGCGCCCCGGCCGAGGGCCGGCTGCACGCCGGGGACCAGATCGTCGCGGTCGACGGCACCCCGGTGGCGGACGCGGAGGCGGTCGCCAAGGCGGTCACCCGGCACCAGCCCGGCGAGTCGGCGGTCTTCACCGTGGTGCCGCGGGTCAAGGAGGGCTCCTCCGAGCCCGGGGTGCGCACCGACGTCACCGTGCCGACCGTGAAGTCCCCGGACACCGGCGCCGCGATGGTCGGCATCCGCCCGGGCCTCAAGCACACCTACCCGTTCCGGATCGACATCGGGCTGCAGGACGTCGGCGGGCCCAGCGCGGGCCTGATGTTCTCGCTCGGCATCATCGACAAGCTGACCCCCGGCGATCTGACCGCGGGGCGGTTCGTGGCCGGTACGGGCACCATCGACGACGCGGGCGCGGTCGGCCCGATCGGCGGCATCTCGATGAAGCTGATCGCCGCCCGGGACGCCGGCGCCGAGTTCTTCCTCGCCCCGGCGGCGAACTGCGCCGAGGCCGCCAAGGACACCCCGTCCGGCCTGCACCTGGTCAAGGTGGAGACGCTGGACGGAGCGCTGAAGGCGCTGGAGCAGATCCGCTCCGGGCAGACCTCCGCGCTGCCGTCCTGCACCTCGTAGCGGCGGACCAGGCGACCAAGCGGCCGGGCGACCCGGCGGACCGGGCGACCGGCCGCCGGCGGGGCCGTCAGGCGCGTCAGGCGAAGGTCGCCAGCAGCGCCTCGGTCAGGCCCGGCACCAGGTCGGGGCCGGTGAGGACCTCGCGCCCGGTGTCCTTGGAGCGCAGCCGCAGCGCGATCTCCTTGCTGCCGTCGCGCAGCACCGCGGCGGTGATCCGCACCTCCTCCCGCTTGGGGTGGTTGGCCACCCAGTCGGCGAGCTGGGCGTCGCTCGCGTTGCGCGGGCGGGACTGCTCGGCGCCCGGCGGCAGCATCAGGCGCTCGACGACCAGGGCGCAGCCGGCCACCGCGGCGGGCCAGGCGATGGTGCCGAGGAACTTGTCCAGCTCCATGCCGGCGGGCAGTTCGTCCTGCTCGACCGGGGTGAGGCCGGGCTCGGTGCTGTCGGCGAGGCCGAGCTGCTCGGCGACGCGGGGGTCGGCCTTGCGCAGGGCGGCGCTGTCGACCAGGGCGAAGAGGCGGGCCGGGAGGTCCCAGCCGAGGGTGGCGGCGTACTCGTCGATCTCCAGGGCGGCCCGGGTCAGCGGGCTGCCGGCCGGGAGGGTGGAGACGTCGTCGGGGAGGTTGGATCCATCGGACATGCCTCAATCCTCACACGCCGGACGGGCCGCGCCGCGCGCTTCGGGTCCGGGGCGGCACGGCGCCGTCGGGCCACCGCGTGGAGTCGGGCACGGCGACGCGAACGGCTCCGGGGCGGTGCGGGTTGTCGTAACCGTCTGCTAACAGTGGGAACTCGACCAAAGACTGGTTAAGTTGCACTGAAGACCGACTGACTCCAGACGACACAGCTGAGGTGCCACCGTGGTATTCCAGATGCCGGAACGCTCAGGACCGGGGTTCCGGCGCAGAGTGGGCCCACCCTCCCGGCGGGCGCGGGTGGCCCTGCTGACCCTGGGCGTTCTCGCGGTGCTCTTCCTGCTCTTCGTCATGTTCGCCGGGTTCTGGACGGACTGGCTCTGGTTCAGGTCCGTCCACTACTCCTCGGTGTTCACCACCCAGCTGTGGACGAAGGTCGGCCTGTTCGCGGTGTTCGGCCTGCTGATGGCGGTGATCGTCGGCTTCAACGTGTGGCTGGCGCACCGGCTGCGGCCGCCGCTGTCGGCGATGTCGGTGGAGCAGCAGAGCCTCGACCGGTACCGCTCGGGCCTCGCGCCGTTCAAGCGCTGGGCGCTGCTCGGGGTGTCGCTGGTGATCGGGCTGGTGGCGGGTGCCGCGGCCTCGGGCCAGTGGCGGACGTGGCTGCTGTGGACGAACGGCACGTCCTTCGGCGAGAAGGACCCGCAGTTCGGCATGGACGTCTCGTTCTACGCCTTCGACCTGCCGTTCTACGAGTTCCTGCTGGGCTTCGCGTTCAGCGCGGTGATCGTCTCGCTGCTGACCTCGGCGCTGGTGCACTACCTCTACGGGGGGCTGCGGCTGCAGGGTCCGGGCCGGCGGGCGAGCATCGGCGCGCAGGGGCACCTGGCGGTGCTGCTGGGCGTGTTCGTGCTGCTGAAGGCGCTGGCGTACTGGCTGGACCGGTACGCGCTGGCGGTGAAGACCGGCTCGTACAAGGGCGTCACCGGGTGGACGGGCCTGCGGTACGTGGACGCGAACGCGTTCCTGCCGGCGAAGACGATCCTGTTCTTCGTCGCGGTGATCTGCGCGGTGCTGTTCTTCCTGACCCCGGTGCGCCGCACCTGGGCGCCGGCCTTGATCGGCCTGGGCCTGATGGTGCTGTCGGCGGTGCTGATCGGCGGGGTGTACCCGGCGATCGTGCAGCAGTTCCAGGTCAAGCCGAACGAGCAGGCCAAGGAGACGCCGTACATCCAGAAGAACATCGACGCGACGCGTCAGGCGTACGGGATCGCCGACAGCCAGGTCACCCAGTACGAGCCGGCGAACGCGACGAGCGCGGACGCGCTGAAGCCCGACGCCCAGACCATCACGGACATCCGCCTGCTGGACCCGAACGTGGTCGGCCCGACGTTCCAGCAGAACGAGGCGCTGCGCAAGTACTACGCGTTCCCGAAGTCGCTGGACGTCGACCGGTACGGCGCGCAGGACACCGTGCTCGGTGTGCGTGAGCTGGACCTGAACGGCATCCAGCGGAACTGGATCAACGACCACTTCAACTACACCCACGGCTACGGCGTGATCGCGGCCAAGGGCAACCAGGTGGACGCCAACGGCAACCCGGTCTACACCGAGTCGGCGCTGCCGACGAAGGGCGCGTTCGGCGACTACCAGCAGCGGATCTACTACGGCGAGAAGACCTCCTCGTACTCGATCGTCGGCGGCGGCTACCAGGACATCGACTACACCGCCGAGAACGGCACCCCGGTGCACTTCTCCTACGACGGTGACAGCGGTGTCGGGCTGGGCAACCCGCTGACCCGGGCCGCGTTCGCGGTGAAGTTCGCCGAGCCGCAGATCCTCTACTCCAGCGCGATCCGGGACGGCGCGAAGATCATCTACGACCGCACCCCGAAGGAGCGCGTCGAGAAGGTCGCCCCGTGGCTGTCGATCGACGCCGACCCGTACCCGGTGGTGGAGGACGGCCGGGTGGTGTGGGTGCTGGACGGCTACACCACCTCGGACGGCTACCCGTTCTCGTCGAAGACGACGCTGGGCGACGTCACCAAGGACTCGCTGACCAACCAGCGCGGTGAGCTGCTGACCGCCGCGAACCAGGTCAACTACATCCGCAACTCGGTGAAGGCCACCGTGGACGCGTACACCGGCGAGGTGACGCTCTACCAGTGGGACGAGGCCGACCCGGTGCTGAAGACCTGGATGAAGGCGTTCCCGGGCACGGTGAAGGCGAAGGCCGACATCCCGGAGTCGCTGAAGCCGCACCTGCGCTACCCGCAGGACATGTTCAAGGTGCAGCGCGACCTGCTCGCCGAGTACCACATGACCGACGCCGGCGGCTTCTTCAACGGCACGGACATCTGGCAGGTGCCGACCGACCCGACGACGAACTCCAACGAGGTCCAGCCGCCGTACTACCTGACGGTGCGGATGCCGGACGCGCAGGCGGCGACGTTCTCGCTGACCACGACCTTCGCACCGCAGGGCCGGGACAACCTGGCCGCCTTCATGTCGGTCAGCGCCGACCCGGGCCCGGACTACGGGAAGATCCGGATCGCCAAGATCCCGACCGGTGCGGGGGCGCTCGGCCCCAAGCAGGTGCAGGCGAAGTTCAACTCGGACCCGCTGGTGGCCAATCAGCTGACCCTGCTGAAGACCGGTACCGACTCCGACATCGAGTACGGCAACCTGCTGACCCTGCCGGTCGGCGGCGGCCTGCTGAACGTCGAGCCGGTCTACCTCATCGGCCGTAGCGCCAAGGTGCCGGTGCTGAAGAAGGTGCTGGCGACGTACGGGAACGAGAACGCCGTCGTCGCGGTGGAGGACAACCTGGAGAAGGCGCTGGCCAAGGTGCTCGGCGGCGCGGTGACCGGTGCGCCGGTCACGCCGACGGCGCCCGGCACCACGCCGACCACGCCCACGACGCCCACCACTCCGACCACCCCGACCACGCCCACGACGCCGGGCGCCGCGGTGACCCCGGAGCTGCAGAAGGCGATCGCGGACGCGGTGAAGGCCAACAACGACAGCCAGGCCGCGTTCAAGAGCGGCGACTGGGTGGCCTGGGGCCAGGCCCAGAAGGCGCTCAACGACGCGCTCAAGGCGGTCGAGGTGGCCGAGCAGAAGGCCGGGATCATCCCGGCCCCGACGCCGACGGGCACGGCTCCGGCCACCCCGCCGGCCACGCCACCGGCGACCCCGCCGGCCACCGGGGCGCCCGCGCCCGCTCCGACCGGCAGCCCCTGAGCTGCGCTGATCCCGCGGTAACCGATTTCGGCTCCACCCCGCGCCCGTGCTATGGTTCATTTACCGACGCGGGGTGGAGCAGCTCGGTAGCTCGCTGGGCTCATAACCCAGAGGTCGCAGGTTCAAATCCTGTCCCCGCTACTCAGTAGCACGAAGGCCCGGAGGACTCGTCCTCCGGGCCTTCGGCGTTTGTCCACACGGTCGGCCGGGAACGCTCCGGTACCATCGAACGTCGCCAAGGACGACGGAAACGGGGTTTGTGGGAGCCAACTGTCGGGAAATCGACAAAGCGCCGAAGCAATCTCGTCGCTTCGGGTCCGCCCCGCCGAAATCGGCCGGGGCAGGTGTACGCGGGTTGCGGGTGATGCGACGATGGGACACATGGGGGACGTTGCACGGCTGCTGACCGGCCGTCGGGTCGGTGCGGCCCCCGTGGAGCGCCCCCGGCCCAGGGCCGGAGGACGACGCCGCGACACTCTGGGGGAGCGGGAGTCGGCATGAGGCTGATCGGCAGGAACGGGACGGGAGCAAGGCCGGCTGCGACCACCGAGGCCGACACCGAGGCCTGGGCGGAGAGCCCCGAACGGCGGCCCGGCGCCCTGCCCGCCCAGCGCACCAGCGGTCTGGCCGAGCGCCGGCCCACGGGCGGCTACGGCCCGGACTCCCTGGTGCACGTCCCGGCCGGCGGCCTCGCCGCCGTGCTCGGCGGCGCCCACGGCGGAGCCGACGGCGCGCCAGGACCGGACGTGGAGGGCGACCCCGGCTTCGACGCGGCGAGCTTCGAGACCGCGCTCGCCGCCCGCGAGCAGGCCGCCCTGGAGGCCCGGCACCGGCGCGCCGCCGACGACGGCGACCCGGACGCGGCGGCCCGGCTGGGCACCCTGCTGCTGCGCCGCGGCGACCTGGCGGACGCCGAACCGTACCTGCGCGCCGCCGCCGCCGCGGGGCTGCGCGCGGCCGCCAACAACCTGGGGGTGCTGCTGCACCAGCGCGGCCACCGGGCCGAGGCCGCCCAGTGGTGGCGGCAGGCGGCGGTGGCCGGCAGCGCCCCGGCCGCGCACGCGCTCGGCCTGCAACTGCGCGACCAGGGCGAGGAGGAGGCGGCCGAGTACTGGCTGCACTTCGCCGCCGACCACGGCCACCCGCTGGGCGCGTACGCGCTGGGCGACCTCATGGAGCACCGCCGGGACGTGCGCGCCGAGCGCTGGTTCAAGGTGTCCGCGGACGCCGGGCACCGGGAGGCCGCCTACCGGCTGGCCCGGATGCGCGAGGCCGCGGGGGACAAGGAGACCGCCGAGGCCTGGTACCGGATCGCGGCCGCCCGCAGCCACGCCCGCGCCGCGCTGCGCCTGGGCGTGCTGCTGGAGGACCGCTCCGGAGGCGAGCCGCCGCTGCTGGACGAGGCCGCCCGCTGGTACCGGCAGTCGGCGCAGAACGGCGAGCCGCGGGCCGCCTGCGCGCTGGGCTACCTGCTGCGCGACTCCGGGGACCTCGCCGCCGCCGCCGAGTGGTGGCAGGAGGCCGCCGGGGCGGGCGACGGCAACGCCGCCAACGCGCTGGGCGCGCTGCACGCCTCGCGCGGCGAGGCCGCCGAGGCGGAGCGCTGGTACCGCAGCGCGCTGGAGGCCGGCGACCAGAACGGCGCGTTCAACCTGGGGCTGCTCTGCGCCGGGGCGGGCCGCGACCAGCAGGCCGAGCAGTGGTACCGGCGGGCCGCGTACGCCGGGCACCGGGAGGCGTGCAACGCGCTGGCCGTGGTGCTGCTGCAGCGCGGTGACGAGTCGGGCGCCGAGCCGTGGTTCTCCAAGGCGGCCGAGGCGGGCAGCGTGGACGGCGCGTTCAACCTGGGCGTGCTGCACGCCGGGCGCGGCGAGCAGCGGCAGGCGCAGGAGTGGTACGCGCGCGCCGCCGCGGAGGGGCACGGCGAGGCGGCGCTGCAGCTGGCCGTGGTGCAGGAGCAGCGGGGCAACGCGGCGGGCGCGCTGGAGCGCTACCGGCAGGCGGCGGCGGGCGGTTCGGCGGAGGGCGCGTTCCGGCTGGCGTCGGTGCTGGACCGGCGCGGGGACGCGGACGCGGAGGCCGAGCACTGGTACGCGGTGGCGGCGGACGCGGGGCACCGGCGGGCGCAGGTCCGGATGGGGGTGCGGGCGGCCGAGCGGGGGGCGCTGGAGATCGCGGAGAGCTGGTACCGGCGGGCGGCGGAGGCGGGCAGCCGCAGCGCGGCGTTCAACCTGGGGCTGCTGCTGGCCCGGCAGGACGTCGAGGCCGAGGCGGTGCTCTGGTACACCCGGGCGGCGGACGCCGGGCACGGGCGGGCGGCGCTGCGGCTGGCGCTGCTGGCGCTGCGCCGGGGGGAGCCGGTGCAGGCGGAGGGCTGGTGCCGGCGGGCCGCGGACTGCGGTCCGGCGGAGGTCGCCGAGCGGGCGGGGCGGCTGCTGGGCGCGCTGCACGCGGAGCTCAGCGCCTAGCGGTTCGGAGCCCAGCGGTCTCGGTGGTGCCGCTCAGGGTCGGTTCACGCACTCCGGACAGAGGCCGCGGTAGGTGATCTCGGCGCCGGAGACGGCGAAGCCGAACCGTTCGGCCTCGGGCAGCGCGGCGAGCGGGTCGCCCTGCGGGTGGACGTCGCGGATGGCGCCGCAGCCGGAGCAGATCAGGTGCTGGTGGGCGTGGTGGGCGTTGGGGTCGTACCGCTTGGCGCGGCCGTCGGTGGCGACCTCCAGCACCTCGCCGAGGCCGACGAGTTCGCCGAGCGTGTTGTAGACGGTGGCGCGGCTGATCTCGGGCAGGCGGTCCACCGCGCGGGCATGCACCTCGTCGGCGGTCAGGTGCACGTGCTCGCCGTCGAGGACCTCGGCCACGACCCGGCGCTGCGAGGTCAGCCGCCATCCACGTCCGCGAAGCCGTTCCAGCAGGTCACTCATGAACTCAGGGTAAATCACACTCCGAGTTTGGTTCCAGTGTTGACTTAGACAAAGTCCAAGTTAGGATCGGTTCGTCACGACCGGATCACGCGGAGGCCCCTCACATGACTACCCAGGACGAGCTGCGCCCCACCCTCACCACGGAGGCGGGTGCCCCCGTCGCCGACAACCAGAACACCGAGACCGCCGGTGTCGGCGGTCCGGCGCTGATCCAGGACCAGCAGCTGTTCGAGAAGCTCGCGCACTTCAACCGCGAGCGCATCCCGGAGCGCGTGGTGCACGCCCGCGGCGCCGCCGCCTACGGCACCTTCACGGTGACGGCCGACGTCACCCGCTGGACCAGGGCCGGATTCCTCTCCGAGGTCGGCAAGCAGACCGAGACCTTCCTGCGGTTCTCCACCGTGGCGGGCAACCTCGGCTCGGCGGACGCGGTGCGCGACCCGCGCGGCTTCGCGCTGAAGTTCTACACCGAGGAGGGCAACTACGACCTCGTCGGCAACAACACCCCGGTGTTCTTCATCAAGGACGCCACCAAGTTCCCGGACTTCATCCACACCCAGAAGCGGGACCCGTACACCGGCTCGCAGGAGGCGGACAACGTCTGGGACTTCTGGGGCCTGTCGCCCGAGTCCACCCACCAGGTGACCTGGCTGTTCGGCGACCGCGGCATCCCGGCGACCTACCGGCACCTCAACGGCTACGGCTCGCACACCTACCAGTGGCAGAACGAGGCCGGCGAGTACTTCTGGGTGAAGTACCACTTCAAGACCGACCAGGGGATCAAGAACCTCACCCAGGACGAGGCCAACAAGCTGGCCGGCGAGGACCCGGACAGCCACCAGCGCGACCTGCGCGAGTCCATCGAGCGCGGCGAGTTCCCGACCTGGACGGTGCAGGTCCAGATCATGCCGGCCGAGGACGCCGCGAACTACCGCTTCAACCCCTTCGACCTGACCAAGGTCTGGCCGCACGCGGACTACCCGCCGATCGAGATCGGCAAGCTGGAGCTGAACCGCAACCCCGACAACGTCTTCGCCGAGGTCGAGCAGTCGATCTTCTCCCCGGGCCACTTCGTGCCGGGCATCGGCCCGTCCCCGGACAAGATGCTGCAGGGCCGCCTGTTCGCCTACGCGGACGCCCACCGCTACCGCGTCGGCATCAACGCCGACCACCTGCCGGTCAACCGCCCGCACGCCACCGAGGCGCTCAACAACCACCGGGACGGCCACCTCTACGACGGCCGCCACGGCCGCCGCAAGAACTACGAGCCGAACACCTTCGGCGGCCCGGTGCAGACCGGCCGCCCGCTGTGGGCCGCGATCCCGGTCGCCGGCGCCACCGGCACCCACGAGGCGCCCGTGCACGCCGAGGACAACGACTTCGTCCAGGCGGGCAACCTCTACCGGCTGTTCTCCGAGGACGAGAAGCAGCGGCTGATCGCCAACCTGGGCGGCTTCATCGCCAAGGTCTCGGCCGACCGCGACGACATCGTCGAGCGGGCGATCGAGAACTTCCGCAAGGCCGACGCCGACTACGGCCGGCGTCTTGAGGCGGAGGTGCGGGAGCTGCGCAAGCAGAGCTGACGCACCTCGGTGCGGGGCCCGGTGAGGGGCCCCGACCAGCAGCGGGCCCCGAGTGCCGCCGGAGAACCGGCACTCGGGGCCCGCTGGTATTCGCCCGCTCGCCTCCGGGGCGCTTTTGTCCGGTGCCGACGGTCGGCGCTCCAACGCCGCTCCTTCGTCGCGTCGTCCTCGCTTCTCCCTTTCGGCACCGGCGCGCCCCTTCGGCTCGGGGCGGGAATTGCCCGCTCGGCCTCCGGGGCGGGGCTCAGACGCTCAGGCGGTCCAGGGCCTCCTGGTGGAGCAGGCCGTTGGAGGCGACCGCGTCGGCGCCGCCCGGGCCCGGGATGCCGTCCAGCCCGGTGAAGCGGCCGCCGGCCTCCTCGACGATGACGCAGTTCGCCGCCATGTCCCAGAGCGACAGCTCGGGCTCGGCGGCGATGTCCACCGCGCCCTCGGCGACCATCATGTAGGACCAGAAGTCGCCGTAGGCGCGGGTGCGCCAGCAGGCCCGGGTGAGGTCGAGGAACGGGTCCAGCCGGCCGCGCTCCTCCCAGCCGGAGAGCGAGGAGTAGGAGAACGAGGCGTCCTCGATCCGGGAGACGCCGGAGACCTGGATCCGGGAGGCCTTGGCCAGGCTGCGGCCGGCGAACGCGCCGAGGTCCTTGGCGGCCCACCAGCGGCGGTTCAGCGCGGGGGCGGAGACGATCCCGACGACGGGGCGCTCGACGCCGTCCGGGCCGTCCTCCAGCAGCGCGATCAGGGTGGCCCAGACCGGGACGCCGCGGATGTAGTTCTTGGTGCCGTCGATCGGGTCGATCACCCACCGGCGCGGGCCCGTGCCCTGGAGGCCGAACTCCTCGCCGAGCACCGCGTCGCGCGGGCGGGCCCGCTGCAGGACGCTGCGCACCAGCTCCTCGGCGGCCTTGTCGGCGTCGCTGACCGGCGTCAGGTCGGGCTTGGTCTCGACCCGCAGGTCGAGCGCGCGGAAACGCTCCAGGGTGACCGAGTCGGCCGAGTCGGCGAGGACGTGGGCGAGTCGGAGGTCGTCGTGGTAGTCGGCCATGCCCGAAACCCTAGCGCGGCCCCGCCCCGAGCCCCACGATTTGGACGGCCCCGGCAGAGCCTAGTGGGCGGAACCGCTGAGCTGGAGGCCGATCACACCGGCGATGACCAGGGAGATCGAGACCAGTTTGAGCACCGACGAGGTCTCGTCGAGGAAGAGCATCCCGTAGATCGCGGTGCCGGCGGCGCCGATGCCCGTCCACACCGCGTAGGCGGGGCCGACCGGGAGGGTCTTCAGGGAGATGGTCAGCAGGCCGAAGCTGCCGAGGGCGAAGACGCAGAAGCTGATGGTGGGCCAGAGCTTGGTGAAGCCCTCGCTGAGCTTCAGGTTGATCGCGAAGCCGGTCTCCAGCAGTCCGGCCAGGATCACCAGGGCCCATGCCATCGCGTGCTCTCCCTGTCGGTCGGCGGGACCGGTCGGCGGGCCGGACCGTGGTCCGGCCCGACCTTCCTATGATCACCACGCGCGGGCGCTCCGACACCTCGAACACGAAAACCGGGCCCGGCGCCGGCCGTCAGTCGCCCTCCCGGGCCTCCTTGCTGGCGAGCAGCCGGCGCAGCGAGTAGAGCCGGGCCTGGTCGGCGTGGCCGTCGGCGACCCAGGCGTCCAGCGCGCACTCCGGCTCGTCGTGGCTGCACGCGCGCGGGCACTCGGCGGTGCCGGGCTCCAGGTCGGGGAAGGCGAGGATGACCCGGGACGGGTCGATGTGCGAGAGGCCGAAGGACCGGAACCCGGGGGTGTCGATCACCCAGCCGGTGTCCAGCGCCTTCTTCGAGCCGGGCTTGGCCCCGGGCGGCGGCGGCAGCCGCAGCGCGAGCGCCGACACCGTGGTGTGCCGGCCGCGGCCGGTGACCGCGTTGACGTGGCCGGTGATCCGCTGCCGCTCCGGAACGAGGGCGTTGACCAGGGTGGTCTTGCCGACGCCGGAGTGGCCGATGAACACCGTGCGCAGCCCGCGCAGGTGCTCCCGGACGGCCTCCGCGCCGGCCGTCCCCAGCTCGTCGCGGCGGGTGACCACGTAGTCGATGCCGAGCGGCGCGTAGGACTCCAGCAGCGGCTCGGCCGGGGCCAGGTCGGCCTTGGTGAGCACGAGCAGCGGCACCATGCCCGCATCGTAGGCGGCGACCAGGCAGCGGTCGATCAGCCGGGGCCGGGGCTCCGGGTCGGCCAGCGCGGTGACGATGGCGAGCTGCTCGGCGTTGGCGACCACGATCCGCTCGTACGGGTCGTCGTCGTCCGCGGTGCGCCGCAGCACCGAGGTGCGCTCCTCCACCCGGACGATCCGGGCGAGGGTGTCGGCGTCCCCGGAGAGGTCGCCGACCAGCGAGACGGTGTCGCCGACGACGACGCCCTTGCGGCCCAGCTCGCGGGCCTTCATGGCGAGGACCTGGCGTTCCTGTTTGGTCCCCGGGTCGACCAGGCAGGTCAGCCGGCCGCGGTCGACGGTGAGCACCATCGCCTCGGCGGCGTCCTCGTGCTTGGGCCGGATCCGGGTCCGCGGCCGGGAGCCCCGGCGTGCGGGGCGGTTGCGGATGTCGTCCTCGTCGGCGTCCTTGCCGTAGCGGCGCATGTCCCCAGTCTCCCGCTCAGCCGCCCGCCACCGGTCCGGTGAGCAGCTCGTCCCACATGGCGGGGAAGTCCGGCAGGGTCTTGGCGGTGGTGGCCACGTTCTCCACCTGGACGCCGGGCACGGCGAGGCCGATCACCGCGGCGGCGGTGGCCAGCCGGTGGTCCTCGTAGGTGTGGAAGACGCCGCCGGTGAGCTTGCGCGGGCGGATCCGCAGGCCGTCCTCGGTCTCGCTGACGTCGCCGCCGAGGCCGTTGATCTCCTTGGCGAGCGCGGCGAGCCGGTCGGTCTCGTGCAGCCGCAGGTGGGCGATGCCGTAGAGGTGGGACTCGGAGTCGGCGAGGGCGGCGACGGCGGCGATCACCGGGGTGAGCTCGCCGACGTCGTGCAGGTCGGCCTCGATGCCGTGGATCCGGTCGCCGCCGGTGAAGCGCAGGCCCTCGTCGGTGAACTCGCAGCTGCCGCCCATCCGGGTGTAGAGCTCGCGCAGCTGGTCGCCGGGCTGGGTGGTGTGCCGGGGCCAGTCACGGACGGTGACCCGGCCGCCGGTGGCCAGGGCGGCGGCGAAGAACGGCGCGGCGTTGGAGAGGTCGGGCTCGACGACCAGGTCGCGGCCGAGCAGGGCGCCGGGGGTGACCCGCCAGACGTCCTTCTCGCCGCCGTCCTCGGGGGCGTCGACCTGGACGCCGGCGAGGCGCAGCATGTCGACGGTCATCCGGATGTGCGGCAGCGAGGGGACGGGGCCGCCGACGTGCCGGACCTCGACGCCGTTGTTGTAGCGGGCGCCGGAGAGCAGCAGGGCGGAGACGAACTGGGAGGAGGCGGAGGCGTCCAGCTGGACGGTGCCGCCGTCGAGGGCGCCGGCGCCGTGCACGGTGAGCGGGAAGGTGCCGCGGCCGCCGTCCTCGATCCGGGCGCCGAGCGCGCGCAGGGCGTCGATCACGCCGTGCTGGGGGCGCTCGTGGCTGCGCGGGTCGCCGTCGAAGTGGACCGGGCCGTCGGCGAGGACGGCGAGCGGGGGCAGGAAGCGCATGACGGTGCCGGCGTTGCCGACGTCGACCGAGGCGGGGCCGCGCAGCACGGGGGCGGGGATGACCCGCCAGGCCTCGCCGCCGCCGGTGCCGCCGGTGTCGTTGTTGACCTGTTCCTCGATGGTGACGCCGAGCGCGCGCAGGCCGTCGGCCATCAGCTGGGAGTCGCGGCTGCGCAGCGGGCGGCGCACCCAGCCGGGTCCGTCGGCGAGTGCCGCCAGCACCAGGGCCCGGTTGGTGACCGACTTGGAGCCGGGGATGGTGACGGTGGCGTCCACGGGGGTGGTCGCGACGGGGGCGGGCCACAGGGTCTCGGTCATGGCGCCAAGTCTAGGGGCCGGGGTGGAGGCCGCCTGTTCGCCTTCGATGTGGGGGGCCGGGACCCGGCGCTCGGCGGGGCTTCAGAGGGGGCGCAGCAGCCAGGTGGCGCCGAGGGCGAGGGCGGCGAGGGCGGTGACGAGGAAGAGCGCGATCCAGGCGAGGCCGGGGACGCCGGTGATCCGGGCGAGCTGGTCGGCGTCGGAGTCGTGGCCCTGGCCGGCCCGGCGCTGCCGCTGGAGTTCCAGGACCGGGCGGACGGCGCCGAAGAGCAGGAACCAGGCGCCGAGGTAGGCGAAGCCGGCCTGGACCTGCGCGGAGCCGAACCAGCTGACCAGGAAGAAGGCGCCGCCGGTGAGCAGCACGCTGAGGAAGCCGAAGGCGTTGCGGATCCGGACCAGCAGGGCGAGCAGCAGCGCGATGGCGAGCCAGAGCAGCAGGGTGATCCGGTCGGCGGCGAGCAGGGCGGCGCAGCCGAGGCCGAGCAGGGCGGGGGTGGTGTAGCCGGCGGCCAGGGTGAGGATCATGCCGGGGCCGGTGGGGCGGCCCCAGGAGAGGGTGAGGCCGGAGGTGTCGGAGTGCAGCCGGATGCCGGTGAGTCTGCGGTTGGTGGCGATGGCGGCGAGGCCGTGGCCGCCCTCGTGGGCGATGGTGACCGCGTTGCGGGCGATCCGTCAGAGCGGGCGGGCGAGGACGGTGAGCAGGGCGGCGGCGCCGGTGGCGAGGACGAGCCAGCCGGGCGGGTCGGGTTGGGTGCCGGTGACGGCGGTCCACAGCTCGTCGAGGGTCCTGGCGTCCATGGGTCTCCTCCGCCTCGGTTCGGCCGCTCTCCAGGGGTGGCAGCCTGCCATGGGGTGGGACGGCGGCGCGGAGCCGGGTGGTTCTCCATCGATGCGGCGGACGCTGCGACGGGCGGTGCGGCCGGGGCGGGGGCGGCGGCCGGGGGCCCGGGGGCGGGCGGGGCCGTGGCAAGCTGACGGTATGTGTGGTCGCTTCGCCGCGAGTAGCCGTCCCGAGGACATCGTCGAGCTGTTCGGCGTCGAGCAGTGGGATCCGGCCGAGACGCTCGCCCCGAGCTGGAACGTCGCGCCCACGGAGCGGGCCTTCGTGGTGCTGGACCGGGTGCCGAAGGGCGCGGCGGAGCCGGTGCGGCAGCTGCGGGTGCTGCGCTGGGGGCTGGTGCCGCAGTGGGCGCGGTCGCCGGAGACGGCGGTGAAGATGATCAACGCGCGGTCGGACACGGTGCACGAGAAGCCGGCGTACCGGCAGGCGTTCGCGTCGCGCCGGTGCATCCTGCCGGTGGACGGCTACTACGAGTGGCAGACGGTCCCGGCGGAGCGGGGCCGGCCGCGCAAGAAGCCGTTCTTCGTCTCCCGGGCGGACGGCCTGCCGCTGGCGCTGGCGGGGCTGTACGAGTTCTGGCGCAACCGGGCGGTGCCCTCGGAGCACCCGGAGGGCTGGCTGGTGACGTTCACCGTGGTGACGACGGAGGCGGAGGAGCTGCTGGCGCCGATCCACGAGCGGATGCCGCTGTTCCTGGACCCGGGGTCGTTCGACGACTGGCTGGATCCGGGGTCCTCCGAGCCGGAGGAGCTGCGGCGGCTGCTGATACCGCCGCCGCCGGGGGTGCTGCGGGCCACGCCGGTGTCGCCGGAGGTGGGCAGCATCCGCAACAACCACGCCGGGCTGACCGAGCCGTACGTCGAGGTCGAGGTCGAGACCACGCTGTTCTGAACCACCCCGTTCCGCTTCGTCGCCCCTGTGAGAGGACCGCAGCCGCCGTGACCGCGAAGACCGCGCCCGTGACCCGGGACCTGGTGCCCACGCCCGCCGGGGACGCCCGGATCACCCTGCACCCGGCGGCCGCGCCGCGGGCGGTGCTGGCGCTGGGGCACGGCGCCGGGGGCGGGATCGAGGCGCGGGACCTGGCGGCGCTGGCCGCCGGGCTGCCGGCCCGCGGGGTGTCGGTGGCGCTGGTGGAGCAGCCGTGGCGGGTGGCGGGGCGGAAGGTGGCGCCCGCGCCGCGGACCCTGGACACCGGGTGGACGCCGGTGGCCGAGCGGCTGGCGGCGCCGGGCCTGCCGCTGGTGGTGGGCGGGCGCAGCGCGGGCGCGCGGGTGGCCTGCCGGACGGGGGCGGCGACCGGGGCGGTGGGGGTGGTGGCGCTGGCGTTCCCGCTGCACCCGCCGGGGAAGCCGGAGCGCAGCCGGGCATCGGAGCTGCTGGGGTCGGGGCTGCCGACGCTGGTGGTGCAGGGGGCGACGGACCCGTTCGGGCGTCCGGCGGAGTTCCCGGAGCTGCCGGCCTCGCACGAGCTGGTGGCGCTGGAGTACGGGAACCACGGCTTCGAGGTGCCGAAGCGGGCGCCGGTGGGGCCGGAGGAGCTGCTGGAGCTGATCGTTTCGGCGGTCGGGGACTGGGTGCTGCGGCTGCTGTGAGGCGGGGCCGCGGGGCTTGCGGCGAGTGACCGCTCGCTCACCGGATGGCGCGGATTCGTTGTGGGAACCGGGAATGCGGGCGGGGCCGCCGTGGTTGGAATCCTCGTCAGCAGGAATCCCGGTGGAAGGCAGGGCAGATGGGTTCGATCGCGTGCCCCGAGCGGCCCGAGGAGCGCGAGGCCGCGTCGGCGTTCGCCCCCTCATGGTCGGACTGGCTTGTCGCGGGCGAGAAGCCCGTCGGCCCGATATCCTCGCTTTCGGGACGGCCCGCCGTGGGCCGTGTCCGTCATGCCGAGGAGGTGGGTCCGGTCGTCGGGACCGAGCACGAGGCCGAGCCGGGCCGGGGCCCGGAGGAGGGCCTGCCCACGGGCGAGGCGCTCACCGGTGAGGAGCTGGCCGAGGCGATCGGTGAGGACACCTACCGGGTGTCGGTGGAGGAGACCGAGGAGGCCCGGCGGGAGCGCTTCGAGCGCGACGCCCTGGGCTACCTGGATCCGATGTACTCGGCGGCGCTGCGGATGACCCGCAACCCGGCCGATGCGGAGGACCTCCTCCAGGAGGCGTTCGCGAAGGCGTACGCGTCCTTCCACCAGTTCCGTGAGGGCACCAACCTCAAGGCCTGGCTGTACCGCATCCTCACCAACACGTTCATCAACTCGTACCGCAAGAAGCAGCGGGAGCCCCAGCGCACCGCCGCCGAGGAGATCGAGGACTGGCAGCTGGCCCGGGCCGAGTCGCACATGTCGACCGGTCTGCGCTCGGCGGAGACCCAGGCCCTGGACCACCTGCCGGACAGCGATGTGAAGGACGCCCTCCAGGCCATTCCGGAGGAGTTCCGCATCGCCGTCTATCTCGCGGACGTCGAGGGCTTTGCGTACAAGGAGATCGCGGACATCATGGGTACTCCCATCGGTACGGTGATGTCCCGACTGCACCGCGGCCGCCGTCAGTTGCGCGGCATGCTGGAGGACTACGCCCGTGAGCGCGGGCTGGTCCCGGCCGGCAGCGGGGCAGGGCAGGAAGCGAAGGGCTCGGGCTCATGAGCTGCGGCGATCCGCACGACACCGAGTGTGGCGAGGTCCTCGACCACCTCTACGAATTCCTCGACAACGAGATGGCCGAGGGCGACTGCGCCAAGCTGCGCGTGCACTTCGAGGAGTGCTCGCCCTGCCTGAAGCAGTACGGGCTGGAGCAGGCGATCAAGGCGCTGATCAAGCGTTCCTGCGGCTGCGACGACACCCCGGCCGACCTGCGCGGCAAGGTGTTGGCCAGGATCGACTCGATCCGGGCCGGGCAGCGGTCGGGCGAGCCGGTGGTGGTCGCGGTCGAGACGACGCTTGAGGTGCACGGCGAGCCGGCCGCCGATCCGGGCCGCGCCGCGGAGGCACCGGCCAGTACCTGACGCCAGGGCTTAGCGGGCGGCGCCGGCGCGCGCCCGCGCACCGGACGGCGTACGCCGAGCGGCCCCGGGAGCACACGCTCCCGGGGCCGCTCCGTTGTCCGCGCCCCTTCCACCCGGATGCGCCATCACTCGTTCGAGTGAGTTGACGGTGTGCCAGCAGCGGCATTGCGCCATCATGCGTCCCCGCGCCGGAACGGCGCCCTATCCTCCTGACGGACGCTCACCGCCGCCCGTCCGCCGCCCCTTCGGCGTGCGACCGGCCGGCGGGCCAGGACGGCGCGGGCCAGGACGCGGGGAGGTCGAGATCGCTACCGACGGCGAAGACACGGACCTGCCGCGGGGCGCCGTGGGCTACCTGGTGGCCGTCCCGGTGGCGGCGCTCTGCTGTCTGCTGCCGCTCCTGCCACTGCTGCCCCTGCTGGCGGACCCGGCCCCGGCGACCGGGCCGCACTGGCTGGGCGCCCCGGTGGACTGGCCGAAGGTCGGGCTGCTGGCCTTCCTGCACGGCTGCTGGGAGTCGCTCGCCCAGGGCCTGCCCACCCCCTGTCTGCGACTGGTCCGGCGGCTGCTGCGCCGCCCGCCGCCGCCGGACGGGGCGCCGGCCCGGCCGGACGTCAACGCCTTCTTCCCGGTGCTGTTCGCCGGGGTGCTGATGCTGCCGCCGGCCGCCGCCGCGCTGGTCGCCGTCCCGGCCGCGCTGGTCGGCGCCGCCGATCCGAGCTGCCGGCGCCGGCAGGTGTGGAACGGCTCGCAGCTCGCGCTGTCGGCCTTCGCGGCCTCGGTGGTGTTCCACCTGCTGGCCGGTCCGCAGCTGCTGCTCGGCTCCCGCTTCCCCGCCGCGCTGCTGCCCGCCTGTGCCGCGCTCGGCGCGTTCTGCCTGGTCAACGGCGTCCTGGTGAGCGCCATGCGGGTGCTCGCGGAGGGCCCGCGGCGTACCGCCGCGCACCGCACCGGCGGACACCGCACCGGCGCGCACCGCACGGCCGGGCACCGCTCCGCCGGGCACCGCGGGGTGGCCGCCGCCCCCGGTCTGCCGGTGCTGGTGCACGCGACCGGCGGGCTGATGGTCGCCGTGCTGTGGCAGGGGCCGTACGGCGCGTTCGCGGCGCTGCTGGCCCTGCTGCCGCTGTCCATCTCGGCGTGGGTCTTCGCCCAGGGGCACCGGGAGCGCGACGCCCACCGGGCGACCGTCCGGGCGCTGGTCCAGGCGGTGGAGATCAAGGACGCCTACACCCGGGGCCACAGCGAACGGGTCGGCCGGGCCGCGGTGCTGATCGCCGGCCAGCTCGGCATGGAGGCCGAGCGGCTGCGCACCCTGCGGTACGCGGGCATCCTGCACGACGTCGGCAAGCTCGGCGTGGCCACCGAATTGCTGCGCAGAAACGGTCCCCTTACCGAGGCCGAGCGGCGGGCCGTCGAGGTGCACCCGGTGCACGGCTACGAGCTGGTGCGCGGGATCGCCTTCCTCGGCGAGGCGCACTCGGGGATCCTGCACCACCACGAGCGGATGGACGGCCGAGGCTACCCGAGCGGGCTGGCCGGCGAGCAGATCCCGGAGTTCGCCCGGATCATCTCGGTCGCGGACGCCTTCGACTCGATGACCTCCACCCGCTCCTACCGGCGCGGCCGGCCGGTCACCGAGGCGGTCGCCGAGCTGGAGCGCTGCTCGGGCAGCCAGTTCGACCCGGCGATGGTGCGGGCCCTGGTCGACGCGCTGGCTGTGCACGACTGGCAGCCGGTGCTGCCGCCGTCCCCCGACTGCATCCTGGCGGTGCCGGACATCCCGCTCGGCGTCCCCGAACCGGTCCGGGCGGCCCCGCGCGGGGTGCCCGCGCAGGGCGGCGGCGGTGTGCCGACGGCCGGGCCGTCGTGAGCGCGCGCCGGGGCGTGGGACGGGGTGCGGGCCGGGGCGGACGGCGGACGGCTCGCGCCGGGCGCGGTGGGGCGCCCGAGGGGTGCGCCGGGGTGGTGTGCGCGGTGCACGGCGCGGCGCTCGCGCTGCTGGCCGCGTCCTTCGGGGCGATCGCGGTGCGCGGGCTGTCCGAGGCCGGGGTGGCGCTGGCCTTCACCGCGCTGATCGCGCTCGGCGAGTGCGTCCGGATCACCCTTCCGGGCGATCGCGAGCAGGCGCCGATCGGGGCGGCGGGGGCGCTGGCGTACGCGCTGCTCGGGCCGCTGCGCGGGCTGCCGACCGCGCACGGCGTGCTCCAGGTGGTGGCGGTGACCGGCGCGGGCCTGCTGCTGGCGCTGCTGCCCGGGGTGCTGCTCGGGGTGCTGCGGTCGGCGGCCCGGCCGCGGCGCGGGGTCCGGTGGCGCGGCCGGGCGCCCTGGCACGAGCGGGCCCGCCGGGACGGCGCGGCGCGGCGGCTGCTGGGCGCGGCGTTCGCGGCCGCCGTCTTCCAGCCGCTCTACAACAGCGGGCTGGTGGACCGTTTCTCCGCCGACGGCCCGGCGTACGGGGCCTTCCTGACCGCGGTGGCCGCGCTGGCCGCGCTGTGCGACGCGGTGCTGGCGGCGGTGCTGCGGCGGGCCCGCAGCGGGCTGCGGTTCCCGGCGGCGCTGGAGGACGAGCTGCGCTCGCTGTTCGGGATCGGCTCGGCGATCGCGGCCACCGGCATGCTGGTCAGCCTGGCCGCCGGGGAGGTGGGGCTGTGGGCGCTGCCGCTGTTCTGCGCGCCGCTGCTGCTGGCGCAGGTGTCGTTCCGGCGGGCGGCGGCCGTGCGGGCCACCACCGGGCAGACCATCGCCAGCCTGGCCAAGGCCACCGAGGTGGCCGGCTACACGCCGCCCGGGCACGCCCGCCGGGTGGCCGACACGGCTTGCGCGGTCGGCCGGGAGCTGGGTCTCGGCACCCGGGAGCTGGCCCTGCTGGAGTACGCGGCGCTGATGCACGACGTCGGGCAGCTGTCGCTGGTGGAGCCGGTGCCGGGCGGGGCGACGGCGCTGCTGCCGGACGAGGAGCAGCAGCGGATCGCCCGGCTGGGCAGTGAGGTGATCCGGCGCACCGGGGTGCCCCGGCAGGTGGCCGAGCAGGTCGCCCGGCTGGCCGATCCGCACCCCGGTCCGGACGGCGGCGGGCGGGCGGTGCCGCTGGCGGCGCGGATCATCCGGGTGGCGAACGCGCACGACGACCTGCTGACGGCCGCCCGGGGGCGGGGGCTGGGGGAGGCGGTGGGCCGGCTGGAGGTGCTGGAGGCGCTGCGGCTGGGGCGCGGGCGGGTGTACGACGCCCGGGTGGTGGACGCGCTGGTCCGGGTGCGCGGCTGAGCGGTCCGGCGGGCGAGTGGCTGCCGCAGACGGGCGTGGGGCGGGCGCGCGGCGGGCGCAGGAGGGGCGCGGGGGGCGTGGGGCGGGTGGGGTGCGGGCGCGGCCGGGCGTGAGCCGGGGCCGGCCCGGAGCCGTCCGGGGTTGAGACGGCGGGGTGGGGCGGGCAGGCTGGGGTAGGGGCCGGTTGCGGGCAACCTCGGCGGTGGGGAGCGCGGGCGGCGGCCGTCGTGGTTGGATGCGGTCGTAGCGTGGAACACCGACCCGGGGCACCGGCCCGCGACGCGGGAGCGGACACCGGACTTGAGCGGACGACGACGGCAGGGACGAACGTGAGGATCTTCCACCGGGCACGGCACCGGCCGTCCGCCACCTGGCGGCAGACGACCGACCGGGCCTTCACGCTGATCGGCGACGGCCGCTACGAGGACGCCGGCGCGCTGCTGGTGATGGCGGCGGACCTGGAACCGTGGCTGTCGGACTCGTGGTTCAACCTGGCGCTGCTCCACAAGTTCCGCCGCGACTGGGAGCAGGCCCGGGCGGCCGGCCTGCGCGCGGTGGCGCTGCTGGACCGCGAGCAGGGCGCGCCGGACTGGTGGAACCTCGGCATCACCGCGACCGCTCTGCAGGACTGGCCGCTGGCCCGCCGGGCCTGGCAGGCGTACGGGCTGCGGCTGCCCGGCGGCCAGGGCACCCAGGGGGACGGACCGGTCAGCCTGGACCTGGGGACGACCCCGGTGCGGCTCTCCCCGGACGGCGAGTCCGAGGTGGTGTGGGGCCGCCGGCTGGACCCGGCCCGGATCGAGGTGCTGTCGATCCCGCTGCCGTCCTCCGGCAGGCGCTGGGGCGAGGTGGTGCTGCACGACGGCGCCCCGCACGGCGAGCGGGTCACCGACGGGGTGGCCTACCCGGTGTTCGACGAGATCGAGCTGTGGGCGCCGTCGCCGGTGCCGACCTACGTGGTGCTGCTCCAAGCGGCGACCGAGGCGGACCGGGACGCGCTGGAGCGGCTGGTCGCGGACGCGGGCTACGCGGCGGAGGACTGGACGTCCTCGGTGCGGCTGCTCTGCCGGGCCTGTTCGGAGAGCCGGATGGCCTCGGACGACGGCCACACCGCGCACCACGACCCGCACGACGACGGGGACGCCGCGCACCCGGGCCACCTGAGCCACCTCAGCCCGGGCATGGGCGGGATGTCCTGGCTGGCCGAGCGCGAGTGCGGGATCGCCGCGCCCGCGCACCTGGTCCGGACCCTGCTGGACCGCTGGGCGTCGGCCTCGCCGGGGACCCGGGCGTTCCGGGATCTCGAAGAGGTCTGCTGAGGCCGCTGAGTACCCTGGTGAGGTACGCGTAGACCTATGGAAGCGGAAGACATGGCCGAGCAGCACGACCACGAGCACGAGCACGACGTGGAGGGGGCGGCGCCCGAGGCGCCCGTGAAGGTGGTCGGAGCGGAGCCGGACCTGGCGAAGGGCACCGCGCGTCCGATCACCGTCTTCGGCAACCCCGTGCTGCACCGCGAGGTGAAGGACGTGACCGCGTTCGACGGCGAGCTGTCCGCGCTGATCGACGACATGTTCCAGTCCATGTACGCGGCGGAGGGCGTGGGCCTGGCGGCCAACCAGATCGGCGTCGACCTGAAGGTCTTCGTCTACGACTGCCCGGACGACGAGGGCGTGCGGCACATCGGGCACGTGGTCAACCCGGTGCTGGAGGAGTTCCCGAAGGACCGCCGGCGGGTCCTGGACGACGGCAACGAGGGCTGCCTGTCGGTGCCGACCGCCTACGCCGAGCTGCCGCGCCCGGACTACGCCGCGGTCACCGGCCAGGACAAGGACGGCAAGCCGATCCGGGTCGAGGGCACCGGCTTCTTCGCCCGCTGCCTGCAGCACGAGACCGACCACCTGTACGGCTTCCTCTACATCGACAAGCTGTCGAAGCGGGACCGCAAGGACGCGCTGCGGCAGATGGCCGAGGGCACGGCCCGCTACGCGACCGTCCCGAACGAGTAACGGCGGAGCGGACGTTGGCGAAGGCCGGTACGGGCAGGGCGCCCGCACCGGCCTTCGCGCCGGTCACGGGCTACGGCTGGACGAACAGCCACTCCGGGCCGTAGGTGAAGTGGGGGTTGGCGGGGAGCTTGACGGCGTTGATCTTCTGGGCGGTGCGGCGCAGATCACCCATCAGGCCGATGGCGGGGAAGATGTCCGCCGCGCTGGGGCTCCAAGCGTCCTCCAGGGCGAGCAGCATCTCGCTGTACTGCTGGTTGAAGGTGCGCAGGAGGTCCGCGGTGGTGGCGTCGGGTTCGTTGCCGGGGGAGTTGGCCCAGCCGCCCAGGGGGACCCGGCCGACCGGGGAGGTGTCCGGCAGCGGCACGTCGGGGCCGATGAAGTCGAACTTCCCGGTCTGCTCGTCGAGGACGAACTTCTTGCCGACGGCGATCTCCTTGAAGGCGTAGTAGTGGGCGAGTTCGCCCGGGGCGCCGGGGAAGGGGTTCTCCGGGGAGGCGGTGGTGCCCTCGCCCTGGGCCTGGATGACGTGGATGGCCTTCAGCACGTCGTCGATGGTGTTCATCGCGACGATGTCGTTGCCGGCGCCGTGCCCCGACCCGAGCGGGAAGGTCACCTGCCGCTGACCGGTGAGCAGGTGGGCGAACTTGGGGAAGACGTCGGCGATCCGCTGGTAGAAGGCGCCGATGGTGTTGCCGTCGACCGCGAAGCCGAGCGGGTGCTCCGGCTTCTCGATGGCGGCGAACAGCGCGGCGGAGTCCCGGGTCAGCCCGCTGAGGAACACCTCAAGACCGGGGTTGACGCCGCCGGGCAGCTCGCCGGGGAACTTCGGGACGGTGAGCGGGTCGGTGAGGACGACGGTGCCGCCGATGCTGGTGAGCATGTTGCAGACCAGGCCGAAGTGCGACATCTCGTCGAAGACGATCTCGCGGATGGTGTGCCGGACCGGCTTGCTGTTGTCCGGGTCGGTGATCGACCACAGCGCGGTGGCGTAGGGCGGGATGGTGGAGAGCTCCAGCATGATGGCGCGCTGGAGCGCGTCCTTGAGCTCCTGCTCCGTCCACTCCTCCTCGGCCATGTTCATGAGCTGGACGATCGCGTCGCTCGTGTAGTCCAGAACGTCTGTCACGGTGCGGCCCCTTTTCGTACGGTCGGTCGTGGCCGGACCGTAGTCGGGGACGGATCGTATGCGGACGCATGTCGACGGTGTGGCCCGGGAGTTCATCCGGACGGGCGGCGCGGGGCCCGGCCGCCCCCGCCCCCGCCCTCAGAGGATGCGGCCGAGGTGGATGACCACGATGGTCACCGTCTGCTCGGTGATCTCGTACAGGACGCGGTAACGGCCGATGTGGATGCGGCGGAGGTCCGGTGAGCCGTAGGGGGTCGAGCCGGTGGGCCGGGGGTCGTCGGCCAACAGGTCGACCGCGTCCATGACCTGGCGAAGGCCGTCGGCGTCGTCCTTGAGGAATCGGGCGGCCGCGTTGATCGCCGACTCGTCCCAAACGATCTGGTGGGTCACTCACGCTCCAGGCCGAGGATGGACCGGACGTCCTTGTGCGGCACTGTCACGGCGGTGCCGGCGGCCTGGCGGGCGCGGTAGCGGGCGACGGCGAGCTCGTCCTCAAGGTCGGCGAGTTCCTGTGGATTGATGAGTACGGCCGCCGGCTGGCCGTGGTCGGTGATGGTGATGCGTTCGCGACTGTGCGAGGCGCGGCGTACCAGAGTGCCGAATCTCGCTCGCGCCTCGGTGATGGGCAGAGTCTCATTCATGGCAGAACTGTACACTTCACGGCACTTTCGCGGCTGGGGTCGCTTTGAGTGACCGCCCGTCGAGCCGGGGTGTCCCCTCCTCGTCCCGCCCGGCGCGCGCCGGGCGGGACGAGGGAGTTCAGGGGGGGCTGGTGGTGGGTGGTTCAGGCGGCGGCCGCGTCGGGGGAGACGTGGCACCAGACGAACTTGCCGATGCCGCCGACGCGGGGGCAGCAGCCCCACTGGGAGGCGAGTTCGTGGACGAGGAGCAGTCCTCGGCCGGCCTCCTCGGAGCCCGAGGTGCCGCGAAGGGTGGGCTTCTCGCTGTCGGCGTCGTGGACCTCGATGCGGAGGAGGCTGTCGGCGATCCCGAAGCGGATCTGGATCAGACGCCCCCGGGCCGTACGGGCGTGCTGGACGGAGTTGGTGACCAGCTCGGAGAGCAGCAACTCGCCGGTGGGGAGCAGGTTTTCGCTGCGGGGGTGGTCGGCGAGGAAGCGGCGCAGCTCCCGGCGGGCCGCGCCGGGGGACTTCCGGTGCCGGGGGAGCCAGCAGGTGTGTTCGGCGGGGGAGGGGGGAGTGGCGGAGACGGATTCAGACATGGCGGGGCCACCTCCGAGGGGCGTGGGGTGAAGACGACTGAAGAAGGCATGGGAATGCCCGGAGTAGCGGAGCCATGATCACTTTGTGTCGCATGGCGAACTACGTTGAGTAGCATGCTCCTGATGGCTTCTACGGTGCAAGTCCCCACTTTGGAAGTGATCAAAGATTGTTGTCGGCTGATGGCGAGGGGCAGACTGGCAGATCACAGAAGTGAGGAGGTCGCGACGGTGCCCGTGAACCGGAATCCGACAGTTCGACAGCGACGACTGGCCCGAACGCTCAAGGAGCTGAGGGTGAAAGCGAATCTGACGATCGCCCACTCGGCCAGGCATCTTGCTTGCGCCGAGAGCAAGATCAGTCGGATCGAGGCCGCACAGTCGGGTATTCGACTGGTGGATCTGCGGCTGCTGCTCGACCTGTACGGAGTGCCAGACCCGGAGGCAAGGGACCGGCTGGAGATTCTGTCGCGTGAAGGTCGCCTGCGCGGATGGTGGGATCGCTACTCGGAGACCTTGTCGCCGCTGTATGCCGACTACATCGCTCTGGAGTCCGACGCATCGGACATGTACAGCATCCAAACGCTTCTGGTGCCTGGGATCTTGCAGACCGAGGAGTACACCAGGGCTGTCGTGCGGGCGCAGATAGAGGATGCGACGCCGGACCAGATCGATACTCTGACGAAGGTGCGTCAGGAGCGTCGCTCCGTCCTGGCAAGGGATGTGCCGATGCGGGTCTGGGCCGTGCTCTCGGAGTCCGCGCTCAGGCATCAGGTCGGTGGCTCGTCGGTGATGCGCGAACAGCTTCGATCGCTCGCGAGTTCCGCCGAGAGCCCGAACATCAACGTTCAGATTCTGCCGGAGGCATCGGAGATCCACGCCGCACTCTTCGGGCCGGTCACCATTCTCAGCTTTCCGGAGGTGGCCGAGACGGACGTGGTGTACGTCGACAGCCTCCTCAGCACTCTGTACATCGAGGAGCCGGACGAGGTCTTCAAGTACGCGAACCTGTTCCGTCGCGCCCTGGCGGAGTCGCTGCCCCGCAACGAATCGATCGCGCTCATCGAGCGCATCGCGAGTGAGAAGGTCTAGATCGTGAGCGAGTTCTTGCCAGAAGGTGTCACGGGACTTGAGTGGTGCAAGTCTTCGTTCTCGGGAGCGCAGAGCGAGTGCGTCGAAGTGGCTGTCGGTTTGCCGGGCGCCGTACCGGTCCGGGACTCCAAGGACCCCGACGGGCCGGCCCTGGTCTTCCCGGCCGAGGCGTGGTCGTCCTTCGTCTCCGGGATCAAGGGCGGGGAGTTTCCGACCGGCTGACACGACAGAGGTGCCCCGCACGGGCTGTGGCCGTGCGGGGCACCTCTGTCGTTCTTCTTCTACTTGGACTAGAAGTCGTCGTCGAAGGCGACCGAGCCCTCGACCGCGACCTGGTACGCCGACACACGGCGCTCGAAGAAGTTGGTCAGCTCCTGGACGTTCTGGAGCTCCATGAAGCCGAACGGGTTGGTCGAGCCGTACCGGATCGGCATGCCGAGGCGAGCGAGCCGCTGGTCGGCCACGGCCTCCAGGTACTCGCGCATCGAGGCGGTGTTCATGCCGGGCAGGCCCTCACCGCAGAGGTCCTGGGCGAACTGGAGCTCGGCCTCGACGGCCTCCTCCAGCATCTCCGTCACCTGCTGGGCCATCTTGTCGTCGAAGAGGTCGGGCTCCTCCTCGCGCACGGTGTCGACCACCGACATCGCGAAGTCCATGTGCATGGACTCGTCGCGGAACACCCAGTTCGTCCCCGTCGCCAGGCCGTGCAGCAGACCCCGGCTCCGGAACCAGTACACGTAGGCGAACGCGCCGTAGAAGAACAGCCCCTCGACGCACGCCGCGAAGCAGATCAGGTTCAGCAGGAACGCCCGCCGGTCATCCTTGGTCTGCAGCGAGTCGAGGTGGTCGACCGCGTTCATGTACTTGAAGCAGAACTTCGCCTTCTGGGCGATGGAGGGGATGTTCTCCACCGCGTCGAAGGCCGCCGCGCGGTCCTCCGGGTCCGGAAGGTAGGTGTCGAGCAGCGTCAGGTAGAACTGGACGTGCACGGCCTCCTCGAACAGCTGACGGCTCAGGTAGAGCCGCGCCTCCGGGGAGTTGATGTGCTTGTAGAGGCTCAGCACCACGTTGTTGGAGACGATCGAGTCACCGGTCGCGAAGAACGCGACCAGCCGGCCGATCATGTGCCGCTCGCCCTCACTCAGCTTCGCCAGGTCGGCGACGTCCGAGTGCAGGTCCACCTCCTCCACCGTCCAGGTGTTCTTGATGGCGTCGCGGTACCGGTCGTAGAACGACGGGTAGCGCATCGGGCGCAGCGTCAGCTCGAAGCCGGGGTCGAGCAGCATCTTGCGGTCGTCGGTGCTCATTACTGGCAGGCCTCGCAGGACTCGGGGTTCTCCAGGGAGCAGGCCAGCGCGGCCTCCTCCTCCGGGGTGAGGGTCGGGGACGCCACGGGCACGGGCGCGGCGGCGCGGGCGGTGCCGGAGGCGGCCTGGGCGATCCGGGTGGCCGGGCGCGAACGCAGGTAGTAGGTGGTCTTCAGACCGACCTTCCAGGCGTAGGCGTACATCGAGCTGAGCTTGCCGATGGTCGGCGCGGCCATGAAGAGGTTCAGCGACTGGCTCTGGTCGATGTAGGGCATGCGGGCGGCGGCCAGGTCGATCAGCGCGCGCTGCGGCAGCTCCCAGGCGGTGCGGTACAGCGAGCGGACCTCGGCGGGCAGCCAGCCGAGCTCCTGGACGGAGCCGTTGGCGTCGCGCAGCGCGTCGCGGGTCTGCTGGTCCCAGACGCCGAGCTCCTTGAGCTCGCGCACCAGGTAGGGGTTGACCTGGAGGAACTCGCCGGAGAGGGTCTCGCGCTTGAACAGGTTGGAGACCTGCGGCTCGATGCACTCGTAGACGCCGGCGATCGAGGCGATGGTCGCGGTCGGGGCGATCGCGAGCAGCAGCGAGTTGCGCAGGCCGGTGGTGGCGACGCGGGCGCGCAGCGCCTCCCAGCGGTCGGCCCACTCGGGCGCGGCGGTCGGGCCGTGCTTGCCTTCCAAGAAATGATCGATGTGCAGCTCGCCGCGGGCGGCGCGGGTCTCGTCGTACGCCTCGTGGCGGCCGAGCTGCTCGGCGAGGTCGGCGGAGCGCTCGTAGGCGGTGAGCATGATGCGCTCGGAGATGAGCGTGGAGAGGGTCTTGGCCTCGGCGGAGTCGAAGTCGATCCGCAGCTGGAAGAAGACGTCCTGCAGGCCCATCACGCCGAGGCCGACGGGGCGCCAGCGGGAGTTGGAGGCGCCGGCCTCGGGGGTCGGGTAGAAGTTGATGTCCACCACGCGGTCGAGGAAGGTGACGGCGGTGCGGACGGTGGCGTCCAGGCGCTCCCAGTCCATCGCGTTCAGCAGGTCGGCGGCGGTGGCACCGGCGGCGACGTGGGCGCCGAGGTTGACCGAGCCGAGGTTGCAGACGGCGGTCTCCGAGTCGTCGGTGACCTCCAGGATCTCGGTGCAGAGGTTGGAGCTGTGCACCGTGCGGCCCGGCAGCGCGGTCTGGTTGGCGGCGCGGTTGGAGGCGTCCTTGAAGGTCATCCAGCCGTTGCCGGTCTGCGCGAGGGTGCGCATCATCCGGGCGTAGAGGGTCTGCGCGGGGATGGTGCGGACGGCCTTGCCGGCCAGCTCGGCCTTCAGGTAGGCCTCGTCGAACTCGGCGCCCCAGAGGTCGACCAGCTCGGGGACGTCGGCGGGGGAGAACAGCGACCAGTCCGCGTTGGCGTTGACCCGGCGCATGAACTCGTCCGGGATCCAGTGCGCCAGGTTGAGGTTGTGCGTCCGGCGCGCCTCCTCACCGGTGTTGTCGCGCAGCTCCAGGAACTCCTCGATGTCCGCGTGCCAGGTCTCCAGGTAGACGCAGGCCGCGCCCTTGCGCCGGCCGCCCTGGTTGACGGCGGCGACCGAGGAGTCGAGGGTGCGCAGGAACGGCACGATGCCGTTGGACTTGCCGTTGGTGCCGCGGATCAGCGAGCCGCGGGAGCGGATCCGGGAGTAGGACAGGCCGATGCCGCCGGCGTGCTTGGACAGCCGGGCGATCTGCGCGTAGCGGGAGTAGATCGAGTCCAGGTTGTCCAGCGGGGAGTCCAGCAGGTAGCAGCTGGACATCTGCGGGTGCCGGGTACCGGAGTTGAAGAGGGTCGGCGAGGAGGTCAGGTACTCCAGCCGGCTCATCAGGCGGTACAGCTCGGCGACCTCGGTGACCGACTGCTCGGTGTCGCCGACCGCCAGGCCACAGGCGACGCGGAGCAGGAAGTGCTGCGGGGTCTCGACGACCTTGCGGGTGATCGGGTGGCGCAGCAGGTAGCGGCTCTGGACGGTGCGCAGGCCGAAGTACTCGAAGCGGTCGTCGCCGTTCGCGTCGACCAGCGCGTCCAGGGCGGCGGTGTGCTTGGCGACGAAGGCGGCGGTGGTGTCGCCGATGAGGCCCTCGGCGTGGCCGACCGCGATCGAGGTGGAGAACGAGACCGCGCCCTGGCTCGACGCCTCGTCGACGATCTCCAGCGCGAGCAGCCGGGCCGCGAGCTTCGAGTACTGCGGGTCCTCGGCGATCATCGACGCGGCGGCGTCGACGGCCAGCCCGCGCAGCTCGGCGAAGTCCGAGCCGGCGTGCCGGCCGCGGAGCGCGGCGGCGGCGACGTGGCCGGGGTCCACCTGGGGGAGGTCGGCGCTGCGATCGGTGAGAAGGCGCAGGAGCGCGCCGCCGGGGTCGGAGACCGTCGGGTCGGCGGGGGCGGAGCTGGAACCCTGGGCGGGCAGGGCGACTGAGGCAGCGGTGGTCAAGGCGCTCTCTCCTGGCGGCGATCGGCGGTGGAACGGGGGCCGGGCCGATTGGGCAGGGGAGTACGCCGCGCGGGCCCGTGGGTGTCGCGCGCGTGTCGTCCCCGGCCCGCCCGCGAGGCCCGGAAGGTGGTGCTGGTGCGCATGGCCTCTGCGGGGAGGAGCCGGCACGCCGTCAGCAGGTCATCGGACTCGCGGACTCCCGGGGGGAGGCGCCGCACACCGCTGCGGGGCAGTCCCGGAATCGCACCGGGTTCCCCTGCTTCGACAGCAGGAGTGAGCATACATCTAGTGGCGCTCGTCCGACGAAGCCCCACATGTAGTGTCGCGAGGCTGCGTGTCGCGGGTCGGGTGCGATAAGCTGCGGGGGCTTTCGGAGCCCGTCAGACCGGTGCGTGCCACTCCTGCGCGGGCTTGGCGGCGCACAGCCGCATCCGCACCTGGGAGCCCGTACCGGTGCCCGTGGGGCCGGTCGCCGGGTTCTCCACGCACTTCCCGCTGTCCTCGTTGAGCAGCTGCCCCGCGTCGGTGGCGCGCCAGCGCTGGTCGGGTCGGCGGGTGCAGCCGGTCAGCACCGGGAAGCCGATGTCCGGGTCCTCCAGACAGCGTCCGCCCTGGCCGACGGAGCCGTCCTCGCCCATCGTCCAGGTCTGCGCCGGGGAGCCGTCGCAGGTGGCGGCGCCGACTGCGGCCGGGTCGCCGGCCACCCGGCTGTCCAGGCAGTAGCCGGGCACCGCGGAGGTGATCGCGCCGCTGGGGCGGCCCGCGGCGACCTCGAAGGAGAACGCGTCGGTGGTGAGGCCCGCGCCGCCCTCCCAGATCTCGAAGCCGGCCTGGACGGCGCACAGGAACGAGCCGGCCGGGACGTAGCCGCGCTGGACCGCGTCGCGGGTGAAGGCCCGCAGGTCGAGCCCGGTGACGACGTTGGTGGCGGAGGCCGCCTCGTAGGTGAGCAGGGTGTGGCTGCTCTTCTTCGGCGCCTCGTACACCCGGTAGGCCTGGCCGCCGCTGCGCAGTTCCCCGGCCTGCTTGCCGAACGGCGAGGTGCCGTTGCCGCGCAGCCAGATCATCACCTCGGCGCTCTCGGTGAAGGAGCAGCTGCCCCGGGTGGTGCTGTACCAGAGGTCGTAGGAGGCGTTCCAGACGCCGCCGTCGACCTGGGTGGTGCGCCAGGTGCTGGTGGCGTACCGCAGGTTGTCGACGGCGATGGGCAGCGGGCTGACGCCGTCGCCGCCGACCGGGGTGCTGATGTGCGGGTACGCGCCGGGGCCGCGGACCGGGTCGGCGATGTTGCCGCGGGCGACGGCGCTGCGGGTGACCGCGAAGGAGGCGCTGTCGGCGCCGCCGCGGATGCACAGGCCGCCGGTGGCGTTCCACTCGTTGGGGTTGATGATGTAGCGCCCGGAGTCCACCGGCTGCGAGGGGTAGCGGTTCTGTGCGGTGGAGCACAGCTCGCCGGGTTCGGCCGTGGTCAGGGGCGGCGGGGGCGGCGGGGCGACCGCGGCGGTCGAGGGGGCGCTCTCGCGCGGGATCAGCACGGCGCACAGGCAGAGCACCAGGAGGGCGGTGGGGGCGATCCACCACCAGGCGCGCGGCCGGGGGCGCCCGGCTCCGGGCAGGAACGGGCGGACCATGGTCTTCGCCTCCCAACGGGGGGTACTGGTGTTCGGTGTGCGGGGCGGCCGGTGCTCCCGGCGGCCTCCCGCGGGCGCGTGGCCCGCGGTCGGTCGAGGCTATCCGTCGGCCGGCGGCGGAGTGCTCCTGGGCTTGGTGGCGGTCGGCTTCTTCGCCGTGGCGGCCGAGCCGGACGGCTTGGCGCCGGTGGAGCCGGACGGCTTCGCGTTCGGCGAGGGCGAGGCCGACGGCGAGGGCCCGGCGGACGGCTGGGCGGGCGGCGCGGGCGGCGGCGCCGTCCGGAGCGGCTGCGAGCGGACGGTCCACTGCCCGGAGTACCGGGGCGCGGCGACACCGGCGGCGTACGCCGCACTGGCCGGCCCGGAGGAACTGACCCGCCAGTCGACCTCCTTGACCGCCTCGTACCAGATCAGGCCGATGATGTCGGGGTGCTGGGGGAGCTGGGTGAACATCTCGCTGATCCAGCGGGCCTTCTGGCCCGAGCTGTCGGTGGCGGCCGTCTCGGTGATGACCACGGGCTTCTGGCTGAAGCCCCGCAGCTTCTTCAGCGTCGGGTCGAAGATCTGGTCGAACGAGAGGTACTTCTCCAGGCCGACGGTGCCGTAGTAGCCGGACAGGCCGATCCAGTCGACGTAGTCGTCACCGGGGTAGAGCGAGTCCAGCGGGGTGGCGTTCTCGTAGTCGACGTTCGGGCTCCACACCCAGACCACCTTGTCGGCGCCGGCCTGCCGGAAGAGGTCGTGGACGTGCTTCCAGGCCTGGACGTACTGGCCGCGGCGGTTGCCGTTGGCCTGCTCGGCCCACGGGTACCAGTAGCCGTTCATCTCGTGGGCGAAGCGCAGGGCGATCGGGTAGCCGAGGCTCTTGACGCCCTCCGCCCACTGCTTGATGTAGCCGTCGAAATCGCCGCCGATGATGCGGCTCAGCGCGTACTCGGGCTGCTCGCCGCGGAGCTTGTCGACCTTGGACTCCTTGCGGAAGTCCCAGGGCTCCCAGGCGACCATCGGCATGATGCCGCGTTCGGCCACGGTGTCGAAGACCCGGCGGTCGAAGCGCTTGTCCCACCAGCCGACGGAGAACTCCAGCACGCTCGGCTGGTGCTTCACGGCGGTGGCGAACTCGTCGACCGGGTCGAGGTCGTAGGGGCCGGCCTTGGTCATGACGCCCATGAACGCGCCGCCGGGTGCCGGGAACGGCGCCGGGGCCGGCTCGGCGGGGGGCGCGGGAGCCTCGGCGTTCGCCGGGGTGGTGGCGGGCGTACCCGACGGCGTGCCGGGGGCGGCGGACGTGGCCGGGGCCGGTGAGGCCAGCGCGGCGACCAGCCAGTCCGGCATCGCGGTCGGCGCGGAGCCGGCGAAGGCGTACGGGGCGGGCGCGTGGCGGGCGTTGTACTTCGGCGCCAGCACGAAGGCGTAGCTGGCCAGCAGCGCGAGCGCCAGCAGGCCGATGATCCGGGGCACGGTGATCCGCAGCATCAGCGGCCGCCCTTCCGGCTGCCGCCGGCGGGGGCCGGCTCCAGCAGCTCCGCCAGTTCCCGCTCGGGGGCCTTCCTGGCACCCCTCGCGGCTGTTCCGTCCGGCCGGGTGCCGTCCGTCTCGTACGCCTCGTCCGTCCGGTACGCCTCGGCCTCGTACGCCTCGTACGCCTCGCCCGCGTCCTCCGCCTCCGCGTGGCGCTGGGCGGGCAGCTCGGCGGCGGCCCGCCGTTCGGCCCGGGCGATCCGGCGCGCGCTGACGAAGGAGATGACCGGCGGCGCGATGCCGGTGAACATGCTGACGCCGGCCCAGAACCGGAGCAGCCAGATGCCGTGGTGCAGGGTGAAGCTCGCGGCCAGCAGCCCGGCCGCGACGGCGGCCCAGAGCAGGTGCAGCCGGAAGGTCGAGAGCCGCTCGGCGCTGCGCAGGTCGCCCTTGGCGGTCACCGCGTAGGCCAGCGGGCGGCGCAGGATCGCGGCGATCGCGGCGGCGACGTACACCGGCCCGGCGAACAGGGCGAGGCCCATGCCGGCCATGCCGATCTCGCGCCGCTCGTGGGCGGCCAGGTTGAAGCGCCGCAGCCAGAGCCAGAGCAGGAACCAGCTGCCCATGCTGGCGCCCCACAGCGAGGTCCAGAGCACGGTGTCGAGCTGGATCGAGGTGATCCCGCAGGCCAGGTAGACGGCGGTGGCGAGGCTGCCCAGCACGGTGGTCGCGGCCACGCTCGGGTAGTAGAACTGGACCAGCCCGTACAGCACCCGCTGGCGCAGCCGCAGCTGGATGCCCTTGCGCAGCCGGGTCTTGAGCAGGATCTCCCAGATGCCGAACGCCCAGCGCTTCTGCTGGTTGAAGTAGTCGGTCCAGGAGGTCGGGCCCTCGCCGACGGCAAGCACGTCGGGGGTGTAGACGCCCTTCCAGCGGCGGCCGGTGGCCGGGTTCTCGGTGGCCTGCACCCGCATGCTGGTGAGGTGGTCCTCGATGATCGAGTCCTGGTAGCCGCCGATCTGCTGCCAGGCGGCGGGCCGGTACAGGTGGTTGGTGCCGATCAGCAGCGGGGCGTCCATGCCGTTGCCACCGCGCTCGACCAGGCCGGAGAAGAGGTACTGCTGCACGGAGGCGCCGTGCGCGACCCAGTTCTCGTACATGTTGCCGTACACCTGGGGGGCGACGACGAAGGCGGTGTCGGGGTCGCGGAAGTAGCCGAGGGTGCGCTCCAGGAAGCACGCCAGGGGGACGTGGTCCGGGTCCATCTGGGCCACCACGTCGTACTTGTGCTCGTGCTCGGCCCGCCAGGAGTTGTGGTTGCCGGACTTCGTCTTCGCCCGGAACTCGCCCTCGGCCTGGTTGTACTCGGGGCGGCCCTTGCGGCTGAAGTGGTGCACCCCGAGGCGGGCGGCCATCGCCTTGACCCGGTCGTCGTCGCCCTCGTCGAGGATCCAGACGTCGACCTCGCCGTCGTACTCGATCTCCAGCATGGCCGAGAGGGTCTGCTCGACGATGTCGAGCGGCTCCTTGGCCGGGACGATCGTGGTGAGCACCGCGATCTTGAGGCCGGGCTGCGCGGTGACCGGTATCGGGTCCTTGGCGCGGAACGCGAACACCCAGACCGCGAGGTTCTGGACGAGCCGCACCACCTCGACGGTCACCACGGCGCAGAAGCAGACCCGGGCGACGTTGACCCGCCAGTCGGCGGACCAGCCGACGCCCGGCCCGGGTATGTGCGAGGGCAGCATCAGCCAGCCGACGAACACCAGGCCGGCCACCGCGTTGAGGGCGACCAGCAGGGTCAGCACGAACTTGACGCCGGGGGAGGAGACGGTGCGGAAGCGCACCGTGTCGACGCCCTCGCCGTCCTGCAGCGGGCCGGAGGTCTCGGCGCAGGCCAGGTAGTTGCGCCGGGCCGAGGCGTTGCGGGACTGGGCGCGGGTGAGGCGCCGCTCGTGCGGGGCCTCGGGGAGGAGACGGCTGTGGCGTCCTCGTCCGCGCCGGCCGCCGGTGTGCGTCGTCCGTTCGTCGGTGGCGTCCACCAGGCCAATCCCCCGTTGTGCGCCGTCCCGTCGTTCCCGGTCCGGCTGTTGTCGTCCTCGTTGTGGCCCTGATCTCCGGCGTCCCGCCAGGTGCGGCGGGCGCGGTGGCCGCTAGTGAGCATAAGGGCACCCCCCGGTGAGGGGTCACCGGGGGGCGGGGGCAACGTCCGGACCCGGTTGGTCCGGACGTCTCCGGATGTCTCCGGATCAGGGAGTGATCTTGACCGAGTTGGCGATCTGGTCCATCAGGGCCAGCGGCGGGGCCTCGGTGGCCTGGTCCAGGCAGATCTGCAGCACGGGCACGGTGGTGGCGCCGGCCGCCGGGGTCACCTCTAGGACGCCGCAGTAGGCGTCGGGGGTCGAGGAGCCGCTGGACATCGGCACGTGCCAGAGCGCCAGGTAGCCGTCCAGGCCCTGGATCTTGACGGCGGACTGCTTCATCGGCTCGGGCGGCGTGGGCGCGTCGGAGCCGAAGCGGGTGTTGTACAGCAGCTGGCCCATGCCGAGGACCATGGACTTCGGGTCGGCCCAGCCGCCGTTGAGGACCCGGAGGTTCTGGACCACCAGACCGCGGGTGCAGGCGCCGCTGCCGTGGCCGACGCAGGCGTACGGGGAGACCGCGTAGCGCACGTCGGTCGGGTTCTTGGCGTCGCTCTGGACCTGCCAGTCGGCCGGCAGCAGGAAGTTCATCTTCGAGTCCTGGCCGGTCACCGGCTTCCCGCCGGGGTACTGCTGGCCGCCGGTCAGGGCGGTGCCCATGAAGCCGTTGGGGCTCTTCGGGTCGGCGGTGGCCGCCGGGGCGGTGCTGCCGCCCGCCTTCGGGGTGGTGGTCTTGTCGGCGGTGCGGTGGCCGACGACGTAGCCGGCGCCGGCCATGACCACGGAGAGGACGACCGCGCCGACGCCGAGCAGGACCTTGCGGCGGGTGGTGTTGGGCTCGACGGTCTCGAAGACGACCGAGGTCGGCGTGAACGGCTTCGGCGCGGCCGGGGCTGCCGGGGCGGCGGTCGCGGCGGGCGCGATCACCGTCGGCGTCGCGGCGACCGAGGGGGCGGGGCCGAAGGCGCCGGGCGCGCCCTGGCCCGGGACCGCCCCGCTCGTCCCGGATGTCACCGTCGCGCCGTCGGCCGCGGACTTCGGCCGGGTGCGGCCGCTCCAGGTGGAGCCGTCCCACCAACGCTCCGTATTGGGCTGGCCGGAAGGGTCGTCGTACCAGCCAGCCGGCGTGTTCCCCGTCGTCATGCGGCGGATCCTAGCAGCAGGCTAAATGCGATCGTCATATCCGATGCCGGATCGTCGCCTTGGGGCCGGAGCCCTTCTCCGTGCAGGCCGGAGAGCCGCTCAGAACGCCATGCGGTAGACCATCAGATCGATGCCCGGGACGGGCGACCAGTCCCGCTCCGGGGCGCGCTCGAAGCCGACCCGCTCGTAGATCCGGTGGGCGGCCCGCATCTCCTGCTGGGTGGAGAACGCCATGCCGGCCAGCCCGAGTTCGCGGCTGCGGGCGAGCGCGGCGCGGACCAGGGCCTCGCCGACGCCGCGCCCGCGGGCCGCCGCGGCGGTGGCGAGCATCCGGATCTCGCCCTCCTCGGGGGTGGCGATGTCCGCCCAGGTGGTGCCGCCGACCGCGAAGGTCACGCAGCCGAGGACGGCGCCGGCGGCCGAGTCGACCGCGACCAGGAGTTCGGCCTCGGCGGCCCGGCGGGCCGCGTCGCGCAGCCGGTGGACGTAGTCGCTGTCGGAGGCGGTGTAGCCGTCGCCGACGAAGGCCTCGACGGTTATGCGGCCGGCTTCCTCGTACTCCTCGGGACGGGCCGGGCGGATGACGATGTCCATCCGGCCAGTGTGCCGGAATCCCCGGGGAGGACGGTGAGCGGGGTGCGGGCGCCGTCGGCAGGAGTGCTGGTGGGAGCGGTGGCGGTGGCGGTGGCGGGATCGGCGGACGGGCGGAGCGAGGCGGCGGGCAGGGTGCCGTGCAGCCGGTCCGGCAGGGCGGGGTCGACGGGGTAGCCGCCCGGACGGTGCCAGTTGTCGCGACCGGTGGCCTGCTGCGCCGCCACCTCGCGTCCGACCAGGGCGCCGAGCAGGCCGAACCCGCCGACCGTTCCGAGCAGGGCGAGCGCGCTGGCGAGTGTGTCGGAATCCATGGGTCCACTCTCCCGGCGGCCACGGCCGGGGACGAGTGGCAGGAATGCCCGAATGCATCGAAAAACTGCCACCGCTCGGGCTACCCTGTCGGCATGCTCAAGAACGTGGTCGCGGTCGTCATGGAGGAGATCCACCCCTTCGAACTCGGGGTGGCCTGCGAGGTGTTCGGCCTGGACCGGTCCGACGACGGGCTGCCCACCTACGACTTCGCGATCGCCGGCCCGCGCCCCGGGCCGCACCGCACGCACGCCGGCTTCACCATCGACGTCCCGCACGGCCCCGAACGGCTCGCCACCGCCGACCTGGTGGTGGTCACCGCGACCACCGTCAGCCGGCAGTACCCGGAGCCGCTGATGGAGAGTCTGCGCGCCGTGTACGAGCGCGGCGCCCGGGTGCTGTCCATCTGCAGCGGCGCCTTCGTGCTCGGCGCCGCCGGCCTGCTGGACGGCCGCCGCTCCACCACGCACTGGCGCTACAGCGCGGAACTGGCCGCCCGCTACCCGCTGACCACGGTCGAGCCGGACGTCCTGTACGTGGACGAGGACCCGGTGATCACCTCGGCCGGTACGGCGGCCGGCATCGACGCCTGCCTGCACCTGGTCCGCAAGCTGCAGGGCGCCGAGGTGGCCCGGGGCATCGCCCGCCGGATGGTGGTGGCACCGCACCGGGAGGGCGGGCAGGCCCAGTTCGTGTACCGGCCGCTGCCGGAGCACGACGGGGACTCGCTGGCCCCGCTGCTCGACTGGATGCGCCACCACCTGGACGAGGAGTCGACCGTCGAGCAGTTGGCCGCCCGGGTGCACATGTCGCCGCGCACCTTCGCCCGGCGCTTCCACCAGGAGACCGGCACCACCCCGCACCGCTGGCTGATCGGGCAGCGGCTGCTGCTCGCCCAGCGGCTGCTGGAGTCGACCGCCGAGCCGGTGGACGCCATCGCCGCCCGCTGCGGCTTCGGCAGCGCGGCGACCCTGCGGCACCACTTCGGCCGCCGGCTGGGCACCACGCCGCTGGCCTACCGGCGCTGCTTCGCCGAACCGGCGGCCAAGGTGGCCGGCCGGGTCTGAACGCCCGGCCCGGGGCCTCCGACCCGGGGCCTCCGACCCGGGGCCTCCGACCCGGGGCCTCCGAC
>NZ_JBHSOF010000004.1:176808-230000 GCF_042656005.1 Kitasatospora misakiensis
CCCGGGGCCTCCGACCCGGGGCCTCCGACCCGGGGCCTCCGACCCGGGGCCTCCGGCCCGGGGCTGAGGCCGCCGCTCAGTCCGCGCCCTCCGCCAGGTGCCCGGTGCGGTTCCAGTGGTCCGGCCGCAGCCGGCCGCCCTCGGCCCGCCAGACGCTGGTGGAGCAGTTGCGCACCGGCTCCAGCGCGGTCAGCTGCTCCTCGCCGAGCCGGTCCAGCGCGTAGCGGAGCATGAGCACCGTGCAGTCGTGCGCGACCAGCAGGACCGGCCGCCCGGCCTCCTCGGCGCAGATGTCGCGCAGCACGCTGCGCACCCGCAGCGCCACGTCGGCCCAGGACTCGCCGCCGGGCGGGCGGTAGTACAGCTCGCCCATCTTCCGCCGCCGGGCCGCCTCCGCGGGGTGCTCGGCCTCGATGGCGGCACTGGTCAGCATCTCCAGGACGCCGAGCTCGCGGTCGCGCAGCCGCTCGTCGAGGCGGACGGCGAGCGAGACCGGGACGGCGCCGAGGCCGGCGGCCTCGGCGAGCGCGATCCGGGCGGTCTCGGCGGTGCGCGCGTACGGCGAGCACCAGACGCTGCGCGGCCGGTCGGCGCTGGGCAGCTCGGCCCACCAGCGGCCGAGCGCCTGCGCCTGCCGCCGGCCGAGCGGGGAGAGCGGGATGTCCGCGTCCCGGCAGCTGATCGGCACGCTGAGCGCGCCGACCGCCTCGGCGCGCTGGAACTCGACGTTGGCGGTGGACTCGCCGTGGCGGGTGGCGATCAGGACGGAGGGGACGGCGGGCGCTCCGGTGGCCGCGGCGGCGCCGGCGGGCCGGTGCGGAGCGGCCGTCCGGTGCCGTCCGTCGGTGTGGTGCGGTCCGTTGAGGGTGGTGCCGAGGTCTGCCATTGCCGCCGCTCCCCGTGGGTCGATCAGTTGCCGGCCGGTTGTCGGTCCGGTCTGGTTGTGCCCTGAGTGTGGTGCTCCATTCGCGCGGCCGTTCATACATATGATCGCGCCGCCCCCTCCAGTGTTGACGGAGGAGACGGCGCGAACACAGGGCGCGCGCGTGGCGGATCAGTGCGCTGCCACGGGCTCCGGCGCGTTCTTCAGCTCCACGTCGCCGCTCTCGGCGTTGTAGTCGCCCGGCCGGGTCTCGTCCGGCCCGTCCGGCGCCTTGAGGGCGCGCAGCACCACGGTGAGCACCACCGCGACCAGCAGGTTGAGGGCGAACGCGGTGAGGCCGATGTAGCCGAACTCGCCGATGCCGGGGATCTCGGCCGCGTTCCCGCCGAAGTGCCTGGTCTTCGGGCTGGCGATCCCGTACGCCTGCCAGGTGCCGTAGACCATGCCGGCCGCCCAGCCGGCGAGCAGCGCCCAGTGGTGGAACCAGCGGGTGAACAGGCCGCCGACGATCGAGAGGAAGGTCTGCAGGATCCACAGGCCGCCGAGCAGCTGGAGGTTGATCGCCGCCTGCTTGTCCATGCCGAGCACGAAGACCAGCGCGCCGACCTTGACCAGCAGCGAGACCAGCTTGGCGACCCGGGTCTCGTCGGCCGGGGTGGCGGCGGGCTTCAGGAACTCCTTGTAGACGTTGCGGGTGAAGAGGTTCGCCGCCGCGATGGACATGATCGCGGCCGGCACCAGCGCGCCGATCCCGATCGCCGCGAAGGCGACCCCGGTGAACCAGTCGGGGAACATGTTCTCGAACAGCTGCGGCACCGACAGCTGGGTGTTGAAGGTCTTGTCGCCCTTGCCGACCCCGGCCGCGACCGCCATGAAGCCGAGCAGCGCCAGCAGGCCCAGCATCAGCGAGTACGCGGGCATGATCGCCATGTTCCGCCGCACCGTCTTGCGGGACTTGCTGGCCAGCACGCCGGTGACCGAGTGCGGGTACATGAACAGGGCCATCGCCGAGCCGAGCGCCAGCGTCGCGTACGTCCACTGCTTGTTCTCGGGCACGGTGAGCGAGCCGCCCGACTTGGGCGCGCTGAACTTCTCGCCGACGGTGTCGAAGATGTGGCCGTAGCCGCCGAGCCGGATCGGGATGTAGATCACCGCGACGATGATCACGATGTAGATCAGGGTGTCCTTGACGAAGGCGATCAGCGCCGGGGCGCGCAGCCCCGAGGAGTAGGTGTACGCGGCGAGCACGCCGAAGGCGATGAACAGCGGCAGGTCCTTGACGAACCAGTTGGCGTTCTCGCCGCCCCCGACGCCCAGCACGTCCAGCACCGCCTGGATGCCGACCAGCTGGAGCGCGATGTACGGCATGGTGGCGAGGATGCCGGTCAGCGCGATCATCAGCGACAGCGGCCGGGAGCCGTACCGCCCGCGCACGAAGTCGGCGGGCGTCACGTAGCCGTGCACCCGGGAGACCGACCAGAGCCGGGGGAGGAAGAGGAAGACCAGCGGGTAGGCGATGATCGTGTAGGGGACGGCGAAGAAGCCCGCCGCGCCGGTCGCGTAGACCGCGGCGGGGACGGCGACGAAGGTGTAGGCGGTGTAGAGGTCGCCGCCGAGCAGGAACCAGGTGATCCAGGTCCCGAAGCTGCGCCCGCCCAGGCCCCACTCGTCGAGGTGGAGCGCGTTGTCGGCGCGCCGCCACCGGGAGGCGAGGAAGCCCATCACGGTGACCAGCACGAAGAAGAGGACGAAGACCGTCAGCGCGGGCACGTTGACCCCGTTCATCGGACGTCACCCGCCTCTCCCGCGCGGGCGGCCCGGCGGGCCTTCTCGTCCCGGCTGATCAGCAGGTAGGCCGCGACGGTGAAGACGGCCGAGGCCGGCACCCAGAGCAGCTGGTACCAGTAGAAGAAGGGGACGCCGCCCGCCTCGGGGCCGAGCTTGTCGTACGAGCCCACCCAGAGCATCGCGACGATCGGCACCAGCAGGGCGAGCGCGGCCAGCACCCGTTCGGGGGTCACCGCCGGGAGGGTACGGCCCGGGGGGTCGTCTGGCTCGGGCATGACAGGTCGGTCGTGGTCAAGGTCGGACGACATCGTTCGGCTCCGCTCCGGAGGGTCTCACCTCGCCGGCGCCGCAGCCCCCGGGGAACCTGACATCCCCGTGAGCCCGCCGAGCAGCACCACTGGTGATCGGCAGTCAGTACGGATGCGGAATCTAGAGCATCGCGTGATCCATGTCACCGGGAACGGCGCAGATTCCCGCCATCCGGACGCCCCGCGCGCCCCGGGCACACCACGGGCCCCGGCGCGTGCGCCGGGGCCCGGAAGCGGTGGAGGGCTGGAAACCCGTACGCGCTACGGCTGTTCCGGCCGCTGGAGGCGGGTGATGAACTTGTACCGGTCGCCCCGGTAGATCGAGCGAACCCACTCGACCGGATCGCCCTCGGCGTCGAAGGAGTGCCGGGAGAGCTGGAGCATCGGCAGGCCGAGGTCGGAGCCGAGCAGCCCGGCCTCGCGCGGGTTGGCGAGGGTGGTCTCGATGGTCTCCTCGGCCTCGGCCACGGTCACCCCGTAGACCTCGCGCAGCGCCGTGTAGAGGGAGTTGTGCTTGGCCAGGTTGCGGCGCAGGGCCGGGAAGCGCTTGGCGGACAGGTGGGCCACCTCGATGGCCATCGGGTCGCCGTTGGCCAGTCGGAGGCGCTCGATCCGCAGCACCCGGCCGCCGGGCTTGATGTCCAGCAGCGGGGCCAGCCGGTCGTCGGCGGTGATGTAGCCGATCTCGATCAGCCGGGAGGTCGGCTCCAGGCCCTGGGCGCGCATGTCCTCGGTGTAGGAGGTCAGCTGGAGGGCCTGGGCCACCTTGGGCTTGGCGACGAAGGTGCCCTTGCCCTGGATGCGCTCCAGCCGCCCCTCGACGACGAGCTCCTGCAGGGCCTGGCGGACGGTGGTGCGCGAGGTGTCGAACTGGGCGGCCAGCGCCCGTTCGGGCGGTACCGGGGTGCCGGCGGGCTGGGTCTCGGTGAGCTGCAGCAGGTGGCGCTTGAGGCCGTAGTACTTCGGCACCCGGGCGGTCGGGTCCGCGCCGGCCTGGGCGGCGGGGCTCTTCACCTGGGGGTCGTTGACCTGGGCCGTGCTGCCCCCGTCGCTGCTCATCGGACCTGTCTCCCGCTTCTCGCGGGGCTCTTGGAAGGCCCCGCCACTTCATTAACGGCTCACATCGTTGCATGTATGGCTACGGAACGAATACCTCATCACGCGATGAACGATGTGCGGTGTCGGCTTGATAACGGGTGGTCCGGATCGGTCGAACAGCCGTTGACAGGCCCATTGGTCTAGGCCAAGCTCCAGGCATCTGGTCTACACCACTAGGCCGGTCACTATGAATCCCCCCACCCGTTCGCTGGAGTCCGCGGCACCATTCCTCCCACCTCGCGTGGGTATGCCGCTGCCACCCGACGGGGGTAACCAGGCATCCCTCAGGAGGATGGCGTGAAGCGTCAGCTCATCGCGGCGGTCGGCGTCGCGGCCATGGTTGTTGGTCTCGCGGCCTGTGGCTCGGACGCCAAGAAGGACGACACCGGCACCAACGGGTCGGGCTCCTCGTCCGCCGCGGCCGGCGGCAAGAAGGACTACAACGGCAAGACGCTCAAGGTGTGGCTGATGACCGGCTCGGCCCCCAAGGGCTGGGACACGGCGGTGAAGACCGAGTTCGAGTCCACCTACCCGGGCTCCAAGGTCGAGTTCCAGATCCAGGAGTGGACCGGCATCGGCCCCAAGGTCACCGCCGCGCTCTCCGAGGGCTCCGTCGACGTCCTGGAGGTCGGCAACACCCAGACGGCCGGCTACGCCGCGACCGGCGGTCTGCTGGACATCACCAAGGACAAGGCCGCCATCGGCGGTGCCGACTGGGCCGCCAACCAGAGCGAGTCCGCGATCCTGGACGGCAAGCAGTACGCCGCCCCGTGGTTCGTCACCAACCGCGTCGTCTCCTACAACAAGGACCTCTGGGCGAAGGCCGGCCTGACCGCCCCGAAGACCCTGGACGAGTTCTACGCCGCGCTCGACAAGCTCAAGACCACCGAGGGCGTCGCCGACCCGATCTACATGCCGGGCCAGGAGTGGTACGTCTACTTCGGCCTGCTCACCAGCGAGGGCGGCAAGCTGGCGAAGAAGGACGGCGACAAGTGGTCCGGCGGCCTGTCCTCCCCCGAGGCGCAGAAGGCCTTCGAGACCTACAAGAAGATCCAGAGCTACTCGACCACGGGCGCGAAGGACAAGGACGAGGCCAAGCCGCAGCAGAAGGACGTCTTCGGCAAGGGCGACGTCGGCTCGATCATCGGCCTCGGCTGGGAGCTCCCGGACGAGAAGGCCATGGCCAAGGACAAGATCGGCTTCTTCCCGCTCCCGGGCAAGACCGCCGACAAGCCCTCCGGCGTGTTCCTCGGCGGCTCGAACCTGGCCGTCGCCTCGGCCAGCAAGAACACCGAGATGGCCAAGGACTTCCTGAAGATCGCCCTCAACGACAAGAACGAGGGCGCGGTCGCCGCCTCGGGCCTCATCCCGAACAAGGCCACGCTGAACGACAAGGTCGTCGGTGACTTCGCCTCCGCCGCGAAGCCGGCCTCGGGCGTCGGCGGCATCACCCCGACCACCCCGAACTGGGCGAGCGTCGAGAACGACCCGAACCCGATCAAGGAGTTCCTGACCGCGGCCCTGACCGGCGACTACGCCGCTGCGGCCAAGAAGGCGGACGACGAGATCGCCAAGCGTCTCAACGCCAAGCAGTAGCAGTCGAGCGGCGTCGCTCACCGGCTCCCGGCGGGGAGCCGGTGGGCGGCGCCCGTCGGTCGTGGTCGGGTTGTCAGGAAGAGAGAACGATGGCTGTGCATTCGGAGCGGGTGCAGGCGCGGTCCCCGGAAACAGGGAAGGCCGCTGTGGCCACCAGGGAGACGAGCGCCGCCCGCGGTGGCCGCGCCGGCACCCCGAAGAAGAGCGCCAGACCGGCGGACGGCCCGGGCCTCGGCGCCCGGTTCGCGCCGTACCTGCTGCTCCTGCCGGCCACCGTGGCCACCCTGGGCCTGCTGGGCTGGCCGCTGCTGAAGACCGTCCTGGTCTCGTTCCAGAACCTGAACGCGCGCCAGCTCGTCCAGCACCTGACCGAGTGGAACGGCTTCGAGAACTACACCGAGCAGCTGTCCGACCCGCAGTTCTGGTCGGTCACCGGCCGGTCGGTGGCCTTCACCGCGCTGAACGTCTTCCTGATCATGGTCGGCGGCGCGCTGGTCGGTCTGCTGCTCAACCGGCTCGGCAAGAAGATGCGGCTGCTGCTGTCGATCGGCCTGCTGCTCGCCTGGGCGATGCCGGTGGTCGCCTCGACGACCGTCTACACCTGGCTGTTCGAGACCAGGTTCGGTGTCGTCAACTGGGTCCTGGACGCCCTGGGCTGGCACTCGATGGCCGCCTACAACTGGACCGGCACCCAGTACTCGACGTTCTTCGTGATCCTCCTGCTGCTGGTCTGGGGCTCGATCCCGTTCGTGGCGTTCAACATGTACGCCGCGCTGACCACCATCCCCAAGGAGCTCTACGAGGCCGCCCGGATGGACGGCGCCGGATCGGTGAAGATCTTCACCGCGGTGATGTTCCCCAACCTCAAGCCGTTCTTCCTGGCCACGACCTTCCTCGAGGTCATCTGGATCTTCAAGGCCTTCACCCAGATCTACGCGATCAAGGCCGGCGGTCCCGACGGGCTCACCCGCACCCTGCCGATCCACGCCTTCCTGGAGGGCTCCGGCCGCCAGCACTACGGCACCGGTGCCGCGATCGCGGTGCTCACCATCCTGATCCTGGGCGTCCTGATGGCGTACTACTTCCGGATCATTCTCAAGCAGGAGGACGAGCTGTGAGGCGCTCGCTCATCGGACGCACCTGGCCCAACGTCGTCGCGGTCGTCCTCTTCGTCTTCTTCGTGTTCCCCGTCTACTGGATGATCAGCACGGCGTTCAAGCCGACGAAGGACATCGTCAGCAAGACGCCGGTGTTCGTGCCGCTCGACGCGACCCTGGAGCACTTCAAGACCGCGGTCAGCGTGCCGAAGTTCTGGACGTACACCGCCAACAGCGTCATCGTCACCGTCCTCGCGGTGGCCATCTCGCTGGTGATCGCCACGCTGGCGGCCTTCGCCGTCGCCCGGATGCGGTTCCGCGGGCGCAAGGCCTTCGTCCTGGTGATCATGGCCGCGCAGATGGCGCCCTGGGAGGTCATGACCATCGCGGTCTACCTGATCTCCCGCGACAACGAGATGCTGAACAGCCTCGTCCCGCTCACCGCCTTCTACATGATGATGGTGCTGCCCTTCACGATCTGGACGCTCCGCGGCTTCATCGCCGCCGTGCCGAAGGAACTGGAGGAGTCGGCCATGGTGGACGGCTGCACCCGCACCCAGGCCTTCGTGAAGGTGATCTTCCCGCTGCTGGCGCCGGGCCTGATGTCCACCTCGCTGTTCGGCTTCATCACGGCCTGGAACGAGTTCCCGCTCGTCCTGATCATCAACAAGACCGACGGCCAGACCCTGCCGCTGTGGCTGTCCTCCTTCCAGACCGCCTTCGGCAACGACTGGGGCGCCACCATGGCGGCGTCGACGCTGTTCGCCCTCCCGGTGCTGATCCTGTTCGTCTTCCTGCAGCGCAAGGCGGTCGGTGGCCTCACCGACGGCGCCGTGAAGGGCTGATCCCGTGAGCATCCTCGTCCCCACCCTCCCGGCCTCCGACCAACTGCACCGCGACGCGCTGACCGTCCTCCAGCCCGGCTTCGTCGGCACCGAGCCGCCGGAGTGGCTGCGCCGGCACCTCGCGGCCGGCCTCGGCTCGGTCGCGCTGTTCGACCGCAACGTGGCCGACCTCGGCCAGCTCGCCGCCCTCACCGCCGCGCTGCGGGCCGAGAACCCCGACCTGCTGATCGCCATCGACGAGGAGTCCGGCGACGTCACCCGGCTGGAGGCCGGCTCCGGCTCGTCCTGGCCGGGCAACCTCGCCCTCGGCGCGATCGACGACCCGGCGCTGACCCGCGACGTCGCCCGCGAACTGGGCCGCGCGCTGGCCGCGGCCGGCGTGAACTACAACTGGGCGCCCACCGCCGACGTCAACTCCAACCCGCGCAACCCGGTGATCGGCGTCCGCTCCTTCGGCGCCGACCCGGAGCTGTGCGCCCGGCACACCGCCGCCTGGGTCGAGGGCCTGCAGTCGGCCGGCGTCGCGGCCTGCTCCAAGCACTTCCCCGGCCACGGCGACACCGCCGTCGACTCGCACCACGGCCTGCCGGTCATCGACGTCGACCTGGACGTGCTGCGCGCCCGCGACCTGGTGCCGTTCCAGGCCGCCATCGCCGCCGGGACCAAGGCCGTGATGACGGCCCACATCATGATCCCGGCGCTCGACCCGAAGCTGCCCGCCACGCTCAGCCCCACGGTCCTGCGCGACCTGCTGCGCGCGGCCCCGCGGGACGGCGGCCTGGGCTACCAGGGCCTGATCGTCAGCGACGCGATCGAGATGGGCGCCATCGCCGACACCTTCGGCATGGGCGAGGGCACCGTGCTGGCCCTGGCGGCCGGCGCGGACGCGATCTGCGTGGGCGGCGGACTGGCCGACGAGGCCACCGTGCTGATGCTGCGCGACGCCATCGTGGCGGGCGTGCGGTCCGGCCGGCTCCCGGAGGAGCGGCTCGCCGACGCGGCCGCCCGGGTGCGCGCGCTGGGCAGCTGGGGCCGGATCGCGGCCCAGGGCGAGCGGCCGGAGGCGGACCTCGCGGTCGGCCTGCGGGCGGCCCGCCGGGCGCTGCGGGTGGTCCGCGCGCCGGGCCGGGAGGTCCTGCCGGTGACCGAGCGCCCCTTCGTGGCCTCGTTCTCCGCCGAGCCGAACATCGCCGTCGGCGACGTCACCCCGTGGGGCGTGGCCGGCATGCTGGCCGACCGCTTCCCGGGCACCCGGACCCGCGAGGTCGGCCCGGAGGCCGCCGCGCCGCAGGCGCTGGACGCGGTGGTGGCCGAGGTGCTGGCCGCGGCCGCGGACCGCCGCCTGGTGCTGGTGGTCCGGGACGCGCACCGGCACGAGTGGATGGCGGCCGCGCTGGCCCGCCTGGTGGCGGCCCGGCCGGACGCCGCGGTGGTCGAGATGGGCCTGCCGCAGTCCGGTCCGGTCGGCGCGCTGCACATCGCCACCCACGGCGCCGCCCGGGTCTGCGGGCTGGCCGCCGTCGAGGTGCTCACCGGGCAGCCGGGCGCGATCGGCTGAGGCCTCGCCGGATCGTGACACCGGGCGCCGGCACGCTGCCGGCGGGCACAGGCTCCCCAACACCTCGGAGGATGGCGTGGCAAAGCGTCGGTTCATGGCGGCGGTCGGCATCACGGCGCTGACCGCAGGGCTGACGGCGGGGCTGACGGCGTGCTCGTCGGGCGGCCCGGACTCCGGCGACGCCAGGGCCGCCTCGGCGGACCCGAGGTCCGCCACCGGCACCGTCACGGTCTGGCTGATGGACGACGCCCTGAAGAGCTGGCCCGACCTCGTGCAGCGGGTCAACGACGAGTTCGCCGCCAAGTACCCGAAGGTCACCCTGAAGCTCGCCTACCAGGGCTGGGCCGAGAAGGTCGGCAAGCTCGACCGGGCGCTCGCCGACGGCTCCGCCCCGGACGTGGTCGAACTCGGCAACACCGAGACCATGAAGTACGTGCTCTCCGGCGCGCTGGCGCCGGTCGAGCGGAACACCTTCGACAACGCCGACAGCTGGATCAGGGCGCTCGCCAACACCTGCACCTACCAGGACAAGCTCTGGTGCGTGCCCTACTACGCGGGCGCCCGGGTCGCCGTCTACAACGCGGCGGCCTTCCAGCAGGCGACCGGCAGCGCCGACTTCCCGAAGACCGAGGACGAGCTGCGCACGGCGCTGGACCGGATCGCCGACCGGAACAAGGCCGACCGGACCTTCTCCCCGCTCCACCTGCCCGGCCCGTACTGGTACGCCGCGATGAGCTACGTCTCCGCGTACGGCGGCGCCATCGCCCGCTTCGACAGCGCCGGCACCTGGCACGGCACCCTGAGCGACCCCAAGTCCCAGCAGGGCATCGGCCACTTCGTCGACCTGGTGCGCAAGTACAACAGGGGCGACCTGACGGTCAACGAGCAGAACCAGTACGAGGCGATGGCCCGCGGCCACGCGGCGTCCTTCTACGGCAACGGCTACGAGGCGGCGAGCGTCACCGCGCCGGTCACCGGCGACCCGAGCCTCAAGGACGCGGTCAAGGTGGCCACCATGCCCGGCCCCGGCGGCAAGCCGCTGCCGACCTTCATCGGCGGCTCGGCCCTCGCCGTCACCGCGAAGTCCCCCGCCGCGGCCCTGGCCACCGACTGGGTCCGGATGTTCACCAGCACCAAGTCCGAGCAGGCGCTGGCCGACAAGGACATCCTGCCGAACAACCTCACCCAGCTGAACCCGCTGAAGAACAAGCCCGCCACCGCCGCCGCGGCCAACGCGGTGCCGGACGCCTGGTTCACCCCGCCGGCCCCCGGCTGGGGCCTGGTGGAGAAGCAGAAGGTCCTGCCGGACATGCTGACCGCGATCCTCAAGGGCAAGTCGGTGGACCAGGCCGCCAAGGAGGCGGACGCCGCCATCGACCAGCTCATCAACAAGGCCGGCTGAGCCGCCGCCCCGTCCTCGGATGTGCCGCACCCGGTCGGCCCCCGTAGGATTACCGGAGCACATGCATCGCAGCGAGTGTGCGGACTCGCCGCCGTAGAGGTCCCCGCCGGGCATTCCCGCCCGGGCGGGGTGGAACCATCTCATCGGAGGCACCCCCAAGATGTCCGACACGCAGACCGTCCCTGGCCGGATCATGGCGGCGGAGATGGCCGAGCAGCCGGCCGTCCTGCAGCGCATCCTCGACGAGGGCGCTCCCAAGATCTTCGCGATCGCCGCGCAGATCGCGGCCCGCGAGCCGCGCTTCGTCCTGCTGACCGCGCGCGGCACGTCGGACAACGCGGCGCTGTACGCCAAGTACCTGATCGAGATCCTGTTGGGCAAGCCGGCCGGCCTGACCTCGATGTCCACCACCACCGCGTACGGTGCCAAGCCGGACCTCACCGACGTCCTGGTGATCACCGTCAGCCAGTCGGGCGGCTCGCCCGACCTGGTCGCCTCCACCAAGGCGGCCCGCGAGGCCGGGGCCATCACCCTGGCCGTCACCAACAACGCCGGTTCGCCGCTGGCCGAGGTCTCCGAGTTCCACATCGACGTGCTGGCCGGCCCGGAGAAGGCGCTGCCCGCCACCAAGACCTACACCGCCGAGCTGCTCGCGCTCTACCTGCTGATCGAGGGCCTGCGCGGCGGCGACGGCTCGGCCGCCAAGGCCCTGCCGGAGCTGGCCGCCGGGATCCTGGCCCGCCAGGACGAGGTCAAGGCGCTGGCCGAGCGCTACCGCTTCGCCCAGCGCCTGGTGATCACCTCGCGCGGCTACGGCTACCCGACCGCCCGCGAGGCGGCGCTGAAGCTGATGGAGACCACCTACATCCCGGCCTCCCCGTTCTCCGGCGCCGACCTGCTGCACGGCCCGCTGGCCATGGTCGACAACGTCTCCCCGGTCATCGCGATCGTGCCGGACGGCAAGGGCGGCGAGGCCCTGCAGCCGGTGCTGGACCGCCTCCGCGGCCGTGGCGCGGACCTGGTCGTGGTCGGCCAGCGGGAGCAGGTCGAGACCGCCTCGGCGGGCTTCGCGCTGCCGGCGGGCGTGCCCGAGGAGGTCCAGCCGATCCTGGAGATCCTGCCGCTGCAGCTGCTGGCCTACGAGGTCACCATCGCCCGCGGCCAGGACCCGGACGCCCCCCGCGCCCTCGCCAAGGTCACCGAGACCCACTGACCCAACGACCGAGCCCCCGTCCACAGCCTGTGGACGGGGGCTCGGTGTTTTCCAGACCTGTAGAAGGGCCGGAAAAGCACTACGGGCCACGGCGCCGACGGGACCCTCAACCCTCCCTCCTTGCCCGCCAACGGGCAGGAGGGGCCCATGGCACCGCAGCCCGGAGCTGTCGTCGGGCGGTCTCGTCGGGCCGGGCCGCAAAAAAGCACTACGGGCCACGGCGCCGACGGGACCCTCAACCCGTGCGGCACCGTAGCCCGGAGCTGTCGTCGGGCGCCGTGTGTGACCGAGAACTGTGCGGGGTCCTCGCTCGGCGGCGTCCGACCGAGAAGGGGCCGCGCGCGGTCAGGGCAGTTGCGCGGGGTCCTCTTCTTGGTGCTCTTTCATTGTGGACTAGACCAATCTGGGTTGTCCAGGCCGGCCGGAAAATTGGTCTGGACAACTTGGGGAGGGGTGCGCGGCGCGCGCCGGCCGAGGTGCGCCCGCCCCGTCCGCGCGCCCCTGGAGCTACGCTCGCCCTGTGCCCTCGTTGAACGAACTCGTCCGCCGCCACACCACCCTGACCGGTGCCGATGTGGAGTGGCTGCACATGCTGGTCTCGGAGTGGCAGCTGCTCTCCGACCTGTCCTTCGCCGACCTCGTCCTGTGGATCCCCACCTGGGACGGCATCCGGTACGTCTCGGTCGCCCAGATGAGACCCAACACCGGCCCCACCTCGTACCACGACGACATGGTCGGCCACCTCGTCCCGCGCGGCCGCCGCCCGCTGCTGGACGCCGCCTACGACGAGGGCCGGATCGTGCGCGAGGGCGATCCGGAGTGGCGGGAGGAGGTGCCGGTCCGGGTCGAGTCCATTCCGGTGCGGCGCGAGGGCAAGGTGCTCGGCGTGATCGCCCGCAACACCAACCTGCTGACCGTCCGCACCCCCAGCCGGCTGGAGCTCACCTATCTGCAGAGCGCCTCCGACCTGGCCCAGATGATCGCCGCCGGCACCTTCCCGTACCCGGGGGTCGAGCAGACCGACATGGACGCCGCGCCCCGGGTCGGCGACGGCCTGATCCGGCTCGACGCGGACGGCATCGTCACTTACGCCAGCCCCAACGCGCTCTCCGCCTACCACCGCCTCGGCCTCACCACCGACCTGGTCGGCAGCCACCTCGGCCGCGCCACCGCCGAGCTCGTCCCGCCCTCCCGGGCCGCCGTGCACGAGGCGCTGGTGAAACTGGCCAGCGGCTGGGCGCCCCGGCAGACCGAAGTCGAGGCCCAGGGCGGGGTGGTGACCGTGCGGGCCATCCCGCTCAAGCCGAAGGGCACGCTCACCGGTTCGCTGGTGCTCTGCCGCGACGTCACCGAGCTGCGCCGCCGGGACCGCGAGCTGATGACCAAGGACGCCACCATCCGGGAGATCCACCACCGGGTGAAGAACAACCTGCAGACCGTCGCCGCGCTGCTGCGGCTGCAGTCCCGCCGGATGGAGTCGGACGCCGGCCGCGCCGCCCTGGACGAGGCGGTCCGCCGGGTCGGCTCGATCGCGATCGTGCACGAGACGCTCTCCCAGGCGCTGGACGAGCAGGTGGCCTTCGACGAGATCGCCGACCGGGTGCTGGCCATGGTGATGGAGCTGTCCCAGGACGGCCGGGTGGCGACCCGCCGCAGCGGCAGCTTCGGCATCCTCTCCGCCGAGGTGGCCACCCCGCTGTCGATGGTGCTCACCGAGGTGTTGCAGAACGCGCTGGAGCACGCCTTCGGCCCGAGCGCCTCCGGCAATCTGGAGGTCAGCGCGCTGCGCGGCCGGGCGCCGGCCACCGGCATGGGGTGGTCGGACAGTTGGAACGGCGGGGCGCGGCCGGAGGAGTACCTGCTGATCACCGTGCAGGACGACGGCAAGGGCATGCCGGAGGGCTTCGACCCGCAGCAGTCGGGGAACCTCGGGCTGCAGATCGTCCGGACGCTGGCCACCGGTGAGCTGGGCGGGACCTTCGACATGGTGGCCGGCCCGAACGGCGGGACCAAGGTGATCCTGGAGATCCCGGTGCGCTGAGCTCCGTCAGGGTGCTCCGCCGCGATGGGACGGGATGCCTCGCGGCGCATCGGGGTGCGCGGGGAGCGTGCGGCGGGCGTGAGCGCCTGCGGCACGCTCCTTCACCACCGGTTCACGGCGTGAAGACAGAAACGAGGCCCTGTCGACCGGGGGGGGTGGGTCGACAGGGCCTCTCAACCCGTTCCGGCCGTCGGGGGGAGTCGGCCGGAACGGGGGCTCTGGGTAGTGCGACACCTACCGGTGCATTGCACACGGTGAGCGCCACAGCTCCACAATATTGCTCTCAGTGAGCAGTATCAAGTGGCTGAGCGGGTGAGTGTCGCGGGACCTCGTGGAGCAAGGCCCTTTGTACGGAAGGCTTCACCAGGAGGTGCAGGGGAAGCCTGTGATCATGTGTTGATCGGTTCAGCGTTACCGCTGGTACTACGGCGTGTGATCAGGCGGTGCGGGCGCGGTTGCGGGCGGCGCGGCGCTTCATGGCACGACGCTCGTCCTCGCTCATGCCGCCCCAGACGCCGGCGTCCTGGCCGGTCTCAAGGGCCCACTGGAGGCACTGCTCCATGACCGGACAGCGGCGGCACACGGCCTTGGCTTCCTCGATCTGCAGCAGAGCAGGACCGGTGTTCCCGATCGGGAAGAACAGCTCCGGGTCCTCTTCGCGGCAGACAGCGCGGTGGCGCCAGTCCATGGTCGTCCAACTCCTCCTGCCGACGGGTGACCCGCGCGGCACATCGATAGTCCTTGTGAATGTGAACGCTTTCACGAATCCCGCGACAGCAAAAGAGACCAAAGGCCCATGAGGCCCGGAAGGTCTGTGCTGAGGAGGGATTCGGCGATTCGAGGGACACCTCGCGGTCGGCACCCGACAGGTTCTGCGGTAGCCGTCGCTGCGATGTGTCCCGATCGCCATGTAGAGGTTCGCAAACCTCGGGCTCGGATACAACCCCCTTCAGGGAGGAATTTTTGATTCTTCGGTGTCGCCTAGCTCACAGCCAGTACTTCTATGGAGTGAAGGGGGCTTGTGCGTTCGAGAAGAAGGGTGAAGGCCCCTTCTAGTCACACAATCACACGCAGTGCCCGCCGTACGCCTGTGAAACTGACGCGACTCCTGGATCCAAGGTGGTCCCCGTCGACCTGGAACGGGACCGGTTCCTGTGAAACCAAGGTGAAGTGTCGGACGTCGTGATAGGAGACGACATGCTTCCCGGAGGGACCGGGCGGCGGGGTGCCGTCGGTCGAAGGCCCGTGCGACCGCAGGATCTGACGGACCGTTCGAGCGGTGCCGAACGCCGTCATCCGGGTGATGCCGAAGACATCGAGGTCCGCGTCGAAGGAGGCGAGTGGCGAGGGGTAGACCGGGCGGTTGCCCAGGAAGGTCCACGGAGAGGTGTTGCTGACTATCGCCAGCACCATGCCCGGCGCCGGCTCGCTGCCCGCCAGTTCCAGCGAGACCGGGCCTGATCTGCGCTGCTCACGCTGGGTGATGAAGTGGCGCAGGGCCTGCGTGACATAGAGCGCGTGCGTGGACTTGCGCCCCGCCCGGCGCTGCTCCTCGACCCGGCCCACCACCCCGGCGTCGAACCCCAGCCCCGCGGTGAAGGTGAACCAGCGGTCCGGCAGCCCCTCGGTCATCGCCTTGCCCAGCCCGATCGGGCGCTCCCGCCGGCTCTCCAGGGCGTTCAGCAGCGCGCCGGTCGCCTCCACCGGGTCGTTCGGCAGCCCCAGCGCGCGGGCGAACACATTGGTCGAACCGCCCGGGACCACGGCCAGCCGGGGGACCTTCTCACCCGGGCCGTGCGAGAGCAGCCCGTTGACCGTCTCGTTGACCGTGCCGTCGCCGCCCAGCGCCACCACCAGGTCGACCGCGCCGTCCTCCGCCGCCTCGCGGGCCAGGTCGCGCGCGTGGCCGCGGTACTCGGTCTGCGCCACTTCCAGCTTGAGGTCGCTGCGCAGGGCGTGGATCAGGACGTCCCTGGTCCGACCGCTGGTGGTGGTCGCTTTCGGGTTGACGACCAGGAGAGCGCGCATGTGCTCAGCCTACGGGTCGGTACGGACCAAGCGGCGGCTACCCTGCTGGAGTGACCGCAGAATCCTCCGCACCCGTACCCGCGCCCGGTGCCGGCCGCCCGACCGCCCTCACCGTGGGCGCCGCCATCACCGCCGTCGCGGGCGCCGCGCTGGCCGTCGTCGGCGTCTGGGACATGGTCGCCGCGCTGTCCGGCCAGTCCAAGCAGCTCGCCCTGAACGAGTTCGGCGGCCTGGTGATCGTGCTGCTCGGCGTGCTGCCGGTACTGGCCGCCCGGGCGCTGCTCAAGGGCCGCCGCTGGGGCCGCAGCCCGGCCGTGCTGACCAACTCGCTCTGCCTGCCGGTGGCCTACTACATGTGGCAGAGCGGCGGGGCGATGGCCGCCGTCGCGGTGGGCGTCGGCCTGCTCGGCCTGGCCGGCATCTGCGCGCTGCTCAGCCCGAAGGCGACGGCGGCCCTCTACGCTCCGCACGAGGGCTGAGCGCAGAGGGCCGCCGTCTGCCGGGGTCCGGCACGGGCCCGACGGCCGCCGCTGAGCGGCCGTCAGTCCTAGTCGGTCCTACTCCTCCACCAGGAGCTTCTCCCGCAGCTGGGCGAGCGTCCGGGCGAGCAGCCGGGAGACGTGCATCTGCGAGATGCCCACCTCGGCGGCGATCTGCGACTGGGTCATGTTCCGGAAGAACCGCAGCACCAGGATCTTCTGCTCCCGGGGCGGCAGTTGGGCGAGCAGCGGCTTGAGCGACTCGCGGTACTCGACGCCCTCCAGCGCCTCGTCGGTGGCGCCCAGGGTGTCCGCGACGGCCGGCGACTCGTCGTCGCTGTCCGGCACGTCCAGCGAGAGCGTGGAGTACGCGTTGGCGGACTCCAGTCCCTCCAGGACGTCCTCCTCGGAGATCCCCAGGTGCTCGGCGAGCTCGTGCACCGTGGGGGAGCGGCCGTGCCGCTGGGAGAGCTCGCTGGTCGCCGTGGTCAGCGACAGCCGCAGCTCCTGGAGCCGGCGCGGTACCCGGACCGCCCAGCCCTTGTCGCGGAAGTGCCGCTTGATCTCGCCGACGATGGTCGGCGTCGCGTAGGTGGAGAACTCGACCCCGCGCTCGTGGTCGAAGCGGTCCACCGACTTGATCAGCCCGATGGTGGCGACCTGGGTCAGGTCGTCCAGCGGCTCGCCTCGGTTGCGGAACCGCCGGGCCAGGTGCTCGACCAGCGGGATGTGCATGCGCACCAGCTGGTTGCGCAGCTCGACGCGCTCCGGGGAGCCGTCGGGCAGCGCGGACAGCCGGACGAACAGCGCCCGGGCCGCTTCGCGGTCCGGTGCGCCGCTGCGCTGCGGGCCCTGGGCGGGGACCGCGGCGCGCACCCCGGGCGCCGCCCGGTCGGCGACCCCGTCGCCCGCGTCGGTGTCCGGGTCGCCGTCCGGTCCGTCGTCCGGGAGGCCGGCCTCCGGGAGGTCCGCGGCCGAGGGCGCGGGCGTGGGCGACTGATCGGGCGACGACTCGGGCGTCGGCTCGGTCGGCTGGCTCATCCGGTGGGCGTCCTTCGGGTGCGCTTCGTCGTTGGCGGCGAGGCCGGGAACGCTCGCCTGGGTCGGTACGGCAGGGCCCGCCGTCGCGAGGCCGGTACGGTCCAGATCACTCACGGCCATTCCCCCGTTCCGTTCCGGGAGCACCGGGACCGCCGGTCCCGGTTCGTCTCGATGGTCGTACCGCCGGGTGGGGGCGGTACCGGGAGCCGTCCGCCCGGCCGGTGCCGGGCGGACGACCCTTGTCAGGTGCTGCTGCCGCGCTGCCGCGGCGGACCTAGTGGGCGGCGGAGCCGCCGCGCTTCTTGTGCAGGCTGATCGACACGGTGTTGTCCTCGGCCACCGAGGACTCCACCTCGCCGGCCAGCGCGGACAGCACGGTCCAGGCGAAGGTGTCCCGCTCGGGCGCCCGGCCGTCGGTGGTGGGCGCCGAGACGATCACCTTCAGGGAGTCGCCGACCAGTCGGAACTCGCAGGAGAGGACCGAGCCGGGGACGGCCTGCTGGAGGAGGATGGCGCAGGCCTCGTCGACCGCGATCCGCAGGTCCTCGATCTCGTCCAGGGTGAAGTCCAGCCGGGCCGCGAGGCCCGCCGTGGCTGTACGCAGGACCGAGAGGTAGGCCCCGGCCGCGGGCAGCCGGACCTCCACGAAGTCCTGGACTCCGGGCTCGCCGTCGATCTGGGACACCCTCACCTCCTGGGTGACGCGCTGTGCTTCCGGGCCGGTGGCCGCGGCACTGTCTGTTGCTTGGCTCAACTGCTTCGCCCCAACTGTCCAGAGGGGTGGTGCGGTACGTACCGGTCATACCCCTCGGGGGGCGACCGGACGCCGCCGTCCGTGCGAGACGTTACCGCGTTCGCGCCCCGGTGCGGGAGTCACTCATGGTAAGGCATCGCGACGCAGGGTGGCAGTGGTCGGACGAGGTCTCCGCACGCCCGTCGCGCGCGCCCCGCGCGCCGGTTCAGCGGGTGCCGGCGGCGGTGAGCGCGTCCCCGGTCAGGCGGTAGACGGTCCACTCGTCCATCGGCACGGCGCCGAGCGCCTTGTAGAAGTCGATCGAGGGCTGGTTCCAGTCGAGGACCGACCACTCGACCCGGGAGTAGCCGCGGTCGACGGCGATCCGGGCCAGTTCCAGCAGCAGCGCCTTGCCGTGGCCGCCGCCGCGGACCTCCGGGCGGACGTAGAGGTCCTCCAGGTAGATCCCGTGGGTGCCCCGCCAGGTCGAGAAGTTGAGGAACCAGAGGGCGAAGCCGACCGGCTCGCCGGTGGCGTCGTCCTCGGCGATCAGGCCGTACACGGCCGGGTGATCGCCGAACAGCGCGGTACGCAGTTGCTCCTCGGTGGCGACCGCCTCGTGGGCGGCCTTCTCGTACTCCGCGAGTTCGCGGATCATGCGGTGGATGACGGGGACGTCGGCGGGAACGGCGGTGCGGATCATGTGACGAGCCTACTGCGGGGGTTCGGTCTCGTCCCAGGCCTGGACGGAGGTCTGGTCGACGATCCGCCCGTCCCGCAGCTCGGCGGTCGAGCTGACCAGCACCCGGATCCCGTCGGGGTAGCGGCAGGACTCCAGGAAGGCCAGGCGGTCCGCCTGGAGCACCACCTGTTCCAGGGTGTGGGTCGTCTCGCGGCCGTAGAGGTCGTCCAGCATCGCGCCGATCTCGTCCCGGCCGTGCATCACCAGGGGGTGGCTGGGCTGGGTCTTGCGGTCGACCACGCGCACTTCGGCGTCGTCCGCGTAGAGCGCCAGCAGCGCCCGGGCGTCGGCGTGCTCGATCCCCGCGCGCAGGGCCCGGACGTCGAAGGCGGACGGTGCGGCCATGGTGGTCATGTTCTCGCTCCTCCGGTCGGTTCCGTCGGCTCGTACTCCGAGCGTACGCCGGTCGGGACCGGCCGGAGGGCGGGTCGGCAGCACGCGGCTCAGCGGGCCGGGACGGTCCGCAGGTACTCCGCCAGGGCGGTGACCGCGGCCGGGTTGCGCGGGCTCTCCACCAGGTCGACGTAGTCCAGCACGAAGATCCGGTTGTTGCGGACGGCCGAGACGCCGGCCAGCGGCGGGAAGGACAGCAGGAACTTCCGCTTGGCCTCGGCGTCGGGGGTGCCGTAGTTGTTGATCACGATCACCTCGGGGTCGCGCTCGACCACGCTCTCCCAGCCCACGGTGGTCCAGGAGTCGGCGATGTCGCCCATGATGTTCCGGCCGCCAGCCTTGGTGATGATCTCCTCCGGGGCGGCGAACCGGCCGGAGGTGAACGGCTTGTCCTCGCCGCTATCGTAGAGGAAGACGCCCGGTCGGTACGCGGGCTCGGGGACGGCGGCGATCTTCGCCTTGAAGTCGGCGATCAGCCGGTCGGCCCGGTCCCGGACGTCGAAGATCTCGCCCAGGTTGGCGAGGTCGGTGTACAGCGCGTTCAGCGGGGACATCACCCCGCGCTCCGGGCCCTTGCCGCTGTGGCAGGACTCGGTGAGCACGTAGGAGGCGATGCCCAGGCCGGAGAGGGTCTGCGGGGTGAAGCCGCTGCTCTCGTCGAAGCCGTAGTGCCAGCCGGCGAACACCAGGTCGGCCCTGGCCTCCAGGGCGATCTCCTTGGTGATCTGCCGCTTGGAGAGCCACGGGGTCCGCTGGTAGGCGTCCTTCCACGGGACCTTGTCGACCTGGCCCTTGTCGTCCGGCATCACGTAGCCGGCCATCCGGTCCTCCAGGCCGAGCGCGAACATCAGCTCGGTGATGCCGACGTCGTTGGTGACCGCGCGGGCCGGCTTCTCCCGGAAGGTCACCGGGGCGCCGCAGTTCTCGACGGTCACCGGGTAGTGGGCGGAGGCGGTGGCGGCGTCGCCGCGCGGGGCGATCTCGGCCCCGCAGCCGGTGAGCGCGAGGGCGAGCAGGGTGGCGGCGGCAACGGCCTTGGTACGCATGGGAGATCCTCGGGGCGGTGGTCGGCGGGTCGTTCGGGGGCGGGGCGGGGGCGGTCCGGGTGAGCGGGGCGGGTGAGCGGGCCGGCTACGGCAGGCGGTCGAACAGCAGCTGGGCGGCGCCGGTGACCGGGTGCTGCACGGGCGTCGCACGGACCCGGAACACCTCCGCCAGCAGCGCCGGTGCGAGCACCTCGGCGGGTGGCCCGGAGGCGACGATCCGGCCGCCGGCGACCACGTACAGCAGATCGCAGTGCCCGGCGGCCAGATTGAGGTCGTGCAGCGCGGTCAGCACCGTCGGCCCGGCCTCCCGGACCAGCGCCAGCACCTCCAACTGGTGCGCGATGTCCAGGTGGTTGGTGGGCTCGTCCAGCACCAGCACCCGGGGCTCCTGGACCAGCGCGCGGGCGATCAGCACCCGCTGCTTCTCACCGCCGGACAGACTCGGGAAGCTCCGCTCGGCCAGGTGCGCGGCGCCGACCCGGCGCAGCGCCGCGGCGCAGTGCTCCCCGTCCGCGGCGGACGGGCCGGCCAGGGCGCCGCGCCGGTGCGGCAGCCGGCCCATGCCGACCACCTCGGCCACGGTGAAGTCGAACTCGGCGGAGTGCTCCTGCGGCAGGGCTGCGATCCGCCGGGCGGCCTCGCGCGGGGCGAGCCCGTGCAACTCCTCGCCGCCCAGCAGGACGGCCCCGGCGGCGGGCTTCAGCGCCCGGTAGACGCAGCGCAGCAGGGTGGACTTGCCGCTGCCGTTCGGGCCCACCAGGCCGACCACCCGGCCGGCGGCGGCGGTCAGCGTGACGTCGTGGACCAGGCGGACGCCGGCCAGGTCGACCGAGACCCGGTCGACGGCGAGGTCCAGGGCCCCGGAGGCGGTGGTGCTCACCGGCCACCTCCGAAGGCGTAGCCGCGACGGCGCATCAGCAGCAGGAAGCAGGGCACCCCGAGGGCCGCGGTGACCACGCCGACCGGCAGTTCGGCGGGCGCCAGCAGGGTGCGGGAGACGATGTCCACCCAGACCAGCAGCAGCGCCCCGACGAGCGGCGCGACCAGCAGCACCCGGCGGTGGCCGGCGCCGACCAGCATCCGCACCAGGTGGGGGACCATCAGGCCGACGAAGCCGATCGCCCCGCTGACCGCGACCACGGTGCCGATGACGGCCGCGGTGACCACGAAGAGCTCGCGGCGCAGCCGGTCCGGGTCCACGCCGAGCGAGGCGGCCGTCTCGTCGCCCATCGCCAGCGCGTCCAGGCGTCCGGCGGCGCAGGCCAGGTAGCCCAGGCCGGCCAGCACGGTGACGGCGGCGATCGGCACCGAGCCCCAGGTGGCCCCGCCGAGGCTGCCGAGCAGCCACATCATGGCGGAGCGGGCGGCCTCGCCGCGGGCGGCGGCGAAGACCATCAGGGCGGTCACCGCGGAGAAGCCGTAGGACATCGCGGTGCCGGTGAGCACCAGGCGCAGCGGGGTGAGCCCGTGGGCGGTACGGGCCGTCAGGTAGACCAGCACCATGGCGAGCAGGGCCGCGGCGAAGGCGGAGACGGAGAGCGCCCAGACGCCGAGCGAGGCGAAGGCGCCCAGCATCAGTACGGCGTTGGCGCCGACCGAGGCGCCGGAGGAGATGCCGAGCACGAAGGGGTCGGCGAGCGCGTTGCGGACCATCGCCTGGACGGCGACCCCGGTGGCGGCGAGTCCGGCGCCGACGACGGCGGCCAGGACGGCGCGCGGCAGCCGGATCTCCCAGACGATGGCGTAGGCCGCGGCCTCCTCGGCCGCCAGCCGGCCACCCGTCAGTCCGGCGGCCAGCAGCCGCAGGACCTGCCCGAGGCCGAGCCCGGAGGAGCCCACCGCGACGGCGCAGACCAGTGAGCCGAGCAGGGCCGCGGCGAGTCCGGCGGCGAGGGGGACGGCGGCCGTCCGGCGCGGGCCCGGTGGGGCGGCGGTGGCGGGTGCGGTCGCGGTGCTGCTGCTCACGGGGCGCGCCTTGCCTCGGGCCGGGTACGGCGCGGGGCGGCGCGGCCCGGGCAGGGGTGTGCCGGGGCGCCATCCCCTCGCAGTCCGCGGCGAGTTGTCGGGAGGTCGGCGCCCCCGGGCGATCGGGCTCACGGCCGCGGGGGCCGTTTACCGTTGCGGGTCAGCGCCGGATTCGCACCGGCTTTCCCCGTGGGACGCCCTGGCAGCATAACAAGCGCCTTTCGGCCCTGGCCCTTACCGGTCGGCATCGGATCGGCAAACAACCGGCACCGGCCGGCACCGGGCCGCGAACGCGCGACCGCCCCCGTCCGGATCCGGACGGGGGCGGTCGAAGGGCGACTGAGCGGGGATCAGCCCTGCTTGGTCTCCCAGAAGATCTTGTCAACCTCGGCGATGAGGTCGAGCAGCGCCTGGCCGGTGGCCGGGTCGGTGGACGCCTTGGCGGCCGAGGCGGCCTTCAGGGTGTCGTTGATGAGCTGGTGCAGCTGCGGGTACTTCTCGAAGTGCGGGGCCTTGAAGTAGTCGCTCCACAGCACCGAGATGTGGTGCTTGACGGCCTCGGCGCGCTGCTCCTTGATGATGACGGCGCGGGCGCGGAAGTGCGCGTCCTCGTTGGCCTGGTACTTCTCCTGGGTGGCCTTCACCGACTCGGCCTCGATCCGGGCCTGGGCCGGGTCGTAGACACCGCAGGGCAGGTCGCAGTGGGCGTGGGCGGTGGCGCGCGGTGCAAACAGGCGAGAGAACATGGAAGTCCTTCCTTAGATCGTCTTCCCGCGCCCGAGATTACCCCCCGTGCCCTGCGGTTTCCCGATCGGGCGGCGGGCCTAGGGCAAAAGGCGGAGCAGGAACCGGGTGAATCCGGACATCGGCGGGCCCGGTCCGGTGCGGCAGACTGGTCTGCGACAAGCGGGAGGCGGCGGTAGCCGGACGGGACACGGCGGACGCGAGCCGGGAGGAGGAGCCGTGGGACGGAGCACGGAACCGGAGGACGGCGCGCCGGGCGGCGGTGCGCCGTTCGGGCTGATCGACGTGGCGGGGGACTCCATGGTGCCGACGCTGCGCGACGGGGACCAACTGCTGGTCCGCTACGGCGCGCGGATCCGGCCCGGCGCGGTGGTGGTGTTCCGCCACCCGTTCCAGCAGAACCTGCTGGTGGTCAAGCGCGCCGACGGCCGCCGACCCAAGGGCTGGTGGCTGCTCTCCGACAACCGGCCGGTCGACAGCGACAGCCGCAGCTACGGCGCGGTCCCGGACGAGCTGGTGCTCGGCCGGGTGCTGCTGCGGCTGCGCCCGCGCCCGGCCTGGCTGGCCCCCGGCCGGCGGCTGGAGCGGCTGCTGCTCGGCACCCCGCTGGCCCGGATCCCCGGGCTCGCCCGCCGCCTCGGCGTCTGGGTCCGCCCCGAGGAACTGCCGATCTCCTAGATCCCTAGATCCCTAGAGGCCGGCCGCCGCGGCGGCGGCCTCCTGGGCCTCCAGCCGCTTGCGGGCGCGGTAGGCGGCGACGTTGGCGCGGGTGGCGCAGCGGTCCGAGCAGTACCGGCGGGACCGGTTGGTCGAGGTGTCCAGGTAGGCGTTGCGGCAGGGCGCGGCCTGGCAGATGCCGAGCCGGTCGGCCCCCAGCTCGGTCAGGTGGACGGCCAGGCCCATGCAGGCGACGGCGCTGAAGTGCGCGGTGGCGGTGGGCGAGTTGTCGGCGAGGTGCAGGTGCCAGCGGGGCCGGCCGGCCTCGTCGAGGTAGTCGTGCCCGGAGACCAGCGGGCTGACCGGGAACTCCATCAGCAGGCTGTTCAGCAGGTCGACGCTGCGGACGGCCTCGCCCTCGGCGGCGGCCTCGAAGACGCCGCGCAGCCGGGTGCGGACGGCCCGCAGGCGGGGCAGGTCCGACTCGTCGGCGAGGTCGCGGGCGCGGGAGGAGTCCGCGAACAGGCCGCGCACCGCGTCCACCGAGGTCAGCGAGTCGGTGCCGCGCTCGGGTTCCTCGGTGTTCACCAGCCGGACGGCCAGGTCGGCGTACGAGGCGAGCTCCACGGTGGTCCTTCCAGAGATCGGTAACGGGCTGATCGCTTCCAGCCTATTACCCGGAGGGCGAAAGCGGGAAAAGCGCGGCGCCCGACAGGACCGGCCTGCCGGGCGCCACTGGACGGTGCGCTCAGAACACGCTCAGAGCACTCGTCAGAGCACCTTGGAGAGGAACGCGCGGGTGCGCTCGTGCTGCGGGTTGCCGATGACGTCGCGGGGGTTGCCGGACTCGACGACCACGCCGCCGTCCATGAACACCAGCGCGTCGCCGACCTCGCGGGCGAAGCCCATCTCGTGGGTGACCACGATCATGGTCATGCCCTCCTCGGCCAGCCCGCGCATGACGTCGAGCACCTCGCCGACCAGCTCGGGGTCGAGCGCCGAGGTCGGCTCGTCGAAGAGCATCAGCTTGGGCTTCATGGCGAGCGCCCGGGCGATGGCGACCCGCTGCTGCTGGCCGCCGGAGAGCTGGGAGGGGTAGTTCCCGGCCTTCTCGGACAGGCCGACCCGCTCCAGCAGGGCCATCGCGTGCTCCCTGGCCTCCGCCTTGGACTCACCCTTGACCTGGACCGGCGCCTCCATCACGTTCTCCACCGCGGTCATGTGCGGGAAGAGGTTGAAGCGCTGGAACACCATGCCGATGTCCCGCCGCTTGAGCGCGACCTCGCGGTCCCTGAGCTCGTGGAGCCGGTCGCCCTTCTGCCGGTAGCCGACCAGCTCGCCGTCCACCCAGAGGCGGCCGCCGTTGATCTTCTCCAGGTGGTTGATGCAGCGCAGGAAGGTCGACTTGCCGGAGCCGGACGGGCCGACCAGGCAGAACACCTCGCTCTGCTGGACCTCCAGGTCGATGCCCTTGAGCACCTCGACCAGGCCGTACGACTTGTGGACGGCCTCGGCCCGCACCATCGGGCCGCCGTTGTGGGCGTCGGCCGGGGTCTTGGTCAGGTCGGTCATACGTGGCCACCTCCCTCGAGTCCGGGGACCACGTCGTTCTTGGCCTTCGGGGTGGTCCTGCCGCCGAACAGCAGCCGCAGCCGCTGGATCGGCGTGGGCGGCAGGGTCCGGTTCGCACCACGAGCGTAGTGCCGCTCGATGTAGTACTGCCCCACCGTGAGGATCGAGGTCATGAGCAGGTAGTAGATGCTGACCGCGACGAGGACCGGGATGGTCTGGAAGGTCCGCGAGTAGATGTCGTGGCCGGCGGTGAACAGCTCGGCGAGCGAGATGACCTGGACCAGCGAGGTGGTCTTCAGCATCGAGATGGTCTCGTTGCCGGTCGGCGGGATGATCACCCGCATCGCCTGGGGGAGCACGATCCGGCGCAGCGTGGCCGAGCGGCTCATGCCCAGGGCGTGGGCGGCCTCGGTCTGTCCCTCGTCGACGGACTGGATGCCGCCGCGGACGATCTCCGCCATGTACGCCGCCTCGTTGAGGCCGAGGCCCAGCAGGGCGGCGGTGAAGGTCGGGATCAGGGTGTTGGTCGACTCGGACCAGAACTCGGGTCCGAAGGGGATGCCGAGCGAGAGGTTCGGCCAGAGGGCGCCCAGGAAGTTCCAGAACACCAGCTGCACCAGGACGGGCGTGCCGCGGAAGATCCAGATGTAGAACCACGCCGTCCCCGACAGCAGCGGGTTCGGCGAGAGCCGCATGACGGCGAGGAGCACGCCGCCGACCACGCCCATCAGCATGGACAGCGCGGTCAGCTCCAGGGTCACCCAGATGCCGTCGATGATCTGCTCGTTGGTGAGCGTGTCTCTGACGACGTCCCACTGGAACGCGGGGTTGAAGATCAGGGCATGGAGCAGCATCGCCGCGAGCACGACGATGACGACGGCTCCGGCCCAGCGTCCGGGGTGGCGCACCGGGACGGCCTTGATGGTCTCAGGCCGTCCCGATTTCACCGCCCCCTGCGCGGAAGAATTCACCTTGGGGCCTCAGGGGTCTGGTGGTGCGGAGGATCAGCTCTTGGCGGCGTTGATCTCGGACTTGTCGATCGCGCCGGCCTCGACGCCCCACTTCGCCAGGATCTGCTTGTAGGTGCCGTCCGCGATCAGCGCCTGGACGGCGCCCTGGACGGCCGGGCCGAGCGGGGAGCCCTTGTCGACGACGACGCCGTAGGGCGCGCTGTCGTAGGTCTCGCCGAGCTTCTCCAGCTGGCCGTTGGTCTGCTTGACCGCGTAGTCGACGACCGGCGAGTCGGCCATCATCACCTGGTCGCGGCCCGAGACCAGCGCGGTGGTCACGTCGGTCTGGAGGGTGAACTTGTCACCGTCGTTCGGGATGGTCGGCTTGTTGGCCTTGCTGCACTCGGGGTTGCGGACGTCGGTGATCTCCTGGGCCTGCGTGGTGCCGGTCTGGACGGCGACCTTCTTGCCGCAGAGGTCCTTGGGGTCGATCTTGTCCGGGTTGCCCTTCTTCACGGCGATGGCGCTGCCCGCGGTGAAGTAGCTGACCATGTCGACGGTCTGCTCGCGCTCCTTGGTGTCGGTGAAGGAGCTCATGCCCAGCTGGTACTTCTTCGCCGTGATGCCCGGGATGATCGAGGTGAAGTCGGCGTTCTGCACGTCGGCGGTCAGGCCGAGCTTCTTGGCGATCGCGCCGGCCAGGTCGACGTCGAGGCCGACGATGTTGCCCTTGTCGTCCTTGAACTCGTTGGGCGCGTACGAGGCGTCGGCGGCGACGATCAGCTTGCCCGAGGACTTGACGTCGGCCGGGACGAGCCCGGCGAGGGCCGGGTCGGCGGACACGGCGGCGACGCTCACGCTGGGGTTGGCGGCACCGCTGCCGGCGCTGGAGGAGGACTTGCTGCTGCCGCAGGCGGTCAGCACGAGCGACGCGGACGCGAGCACCGCCGCGGAGGCGAGGAGGCGGGTGCGCTGGGTACGGGCGATCATGGGGGGATCTCCTCCTGAGGGAGAGGTCGGGCGGAGCGCGCCGCGGGGGCGGCACACCTAAGCAGCAGGGCCGTACGTCGCTGTACGGATGGGGCAGGCGTAGGGGTGGTGCCGGGTACTGCTCTCCGCCACCTTCCGCCGAGGTGGGCGTTGACCGAACCGCCTCGACCAGTGGCCGGCTCGATCCGAGATGGGGGAATCCTGCCATCTGGTGACGCTCGGGTGGCCCTCATTCAGATCAAAATCGGATAACGAGGGGCCGTGCCGTCCGATATACGAACGAATGCCGCGCCCCTGTCACCCTGCGTATAAGTATGCAGATCTCTCCGCGGTCCGCCCGGAGGCCCGGCCGCGCACTCGCCCGATCGTGCGCCCGCCCCACGGCGGTCCGGACCCCCGCTCGGGACCGCGGTGTCGCGGGGGTGGACGCGAGATGGCGGAACAACGGATCCTCCCATCCCGATCTGCCGGAGCCGTGGGCGGGTGTGTCAGAATTCGGTACCGGGTGACCCCCGACGCTCGAACCAGACCGCCGGGCCGCAACAGGCCCGGGGTGCGCAGGAACGGAAGTCCAGAACGCCGACTCCGTATCCGAAGCACCGGCCTCCCTCCGGGTCTGCGTTCACTCCTGCGGGTGTGCGTGCGCGTTCGCCATTGCCGCAGCCGGGGTCCGGTCCTCACGATGCCTGGTGTGCTCAGGTGCTGTGAGGCGTATGACAACCATGTGACTTGGACGAAAAGGCATGGGTGCGATGCCCTCGTCCGACCTACGCTCGGCCCGGAAGCACAGCGCAGCCCTACGCAGACAAATCCATAAACCCTCATTTCGAGGGCGCTCGTCCGACGGCGGCGCCCCGACCCAGCCTTCCTCCGGGGGCGCTTCGGCGTTCCCGGGTTCCGGTGACCGGACGCTCCACACCGGACGCCGGGACCGGCCGGGTCGTCCGTCCCCGTCGGCCGGGTGTCCTCGCTCGATCAGTGACGAAGAGGTCATCGTGGCAGCGGAGATCATCCACAGCAGTACTCAGGACACCGACGATCCGGTCGACGCCGTGTTCGCGCTCCACCGCGGCGGCAAGATGGAGGTCCGGGCGACCGTTCCCCTGCGCGACGCGGACGACCTGTCCCTCGCGTACACCCCCGGCGTCGCCCGCGTCTGCACGGCCATCGCCGAGCAGCCCGAGCTGGTCAACGACTACACCTGGAAGTCCAACACGGTGGCCGTGGTCACCGACGGCACCGCCGTGCTGGGCCTCGGCGACATCGGCCCCGAGGCCTCGCTGCCCGTCATGGAGGGCAAGGCGATCCTGTTCAAGCAGTTCGGCGGCGTGGACGCCGTGCCGATCGCGCTGGCCTGTACCGAGGTCGACGAGATCGTCGAGACCGTGGTCCGGCTGGCCCCGTCCTTCGGCGGCGTCAACCTGGAGGACATCTCGGCCCCGCGCTGCTTCGAGATCGAGCGCCGGCTCCAGGAGGCCCTCGACATCCCGATCTTCCACGACGACCAGCACGGCACCGCGATCGTCACCACCGCCGCGCTCTGGAACGCGGCCAAGGTGACGGGCCGGGAGATCGGCTCGCTCCGGGCCGTCATCTCCGGCGCCGGCGCGGCCGGCATCGCCATCGCCAAGATGCTGGTGGCGGCCGGCATCGGCGACGTGGCCGTCTGCGACCGCAAGGGCGTGGTCTACGAGGGCCGCGAGGACCTCACCGACGTCAAGGCGGAGATCGCCGCGCTGACCAACCGGACCGCCCTCAAGGGCAGCCTGGCCGACGCGCTGGCCGGCGCCGACGTCTTCATCGGCGTCTCCGGCGGCACCGTGCCGGAGGAGGTCGTCGCGACCATGGCCGAGGGCGGGTTCGTCTTCGCCATGGCCAACCCGAACCCGGAGATCCACCCCGAGGTCGCGCACAAGTACGCGGCCGTGGTGGCCACCGGCCGCAGCGACTTCCCGAACCAGATCAACAACGTGCTGGCGTTCCCGGGCATCTTCGCCGGCGCGCTGCAGGTCCGGGCCAGCCGGATCACCGAGGGCATGAAGCTGGCCGCCGCCAAGGCGCTGGCCGGCGTGGTGGCCGACGAGCTGACGCCGCAGAAGGTCATCCCCTCGCCGTTCGACGAGCGGGTCGCCCCGGCGGTCAGCAAGGCCGTCGCCGAGGCCGCCCGCGCCGAGGGCGTCGCCCGCCGCTAGGCGGTCGGGGACCAGAAGCCGCCGGGCCCGGGACACGCGTCACAGTCACGTGGTGTTCCGGGCCCGGGGGCGTTCTGGCTATCGTCCGGTGCATGTTTGCTGCCTACGCCGCACGAATCGACGCCGACGACCCGCTGAGCGGGCTGGAGTTGGGCGAACGCCCGGAACCGACGGCCCCGCCCGGGTGGAGCGTGGTCACGGTCCGGGCCGCCAGCCTGAACCACCACGACCTCTGGTCGCTGCGCGGGGTCGGCCTGCCCGCCGGGAAGCTGCCGATGATCCTCGGCTGCGACGCCGCCGGCGTCGACGAGCACGGCGACGAGGTGGTCCTGCACTCCGTGATCGGCCAGACCGGGCACGGTGTCGGGCCGGACGAGCCGCGCTCGATCCTGACCGAGCGCTACCAGGGCACCTTCGCCCAGCGGGTGGCCGTCCCCACCTGGAACCTGCTGCCCAAGCCCGCCGGGCTCTCCTTCGAGGAGGCCGCCTGCCTGCCCACGGCGTGGCTGACGGCCTACCGGATGCTGTTCACCAACGCCGGGGTGAAGCCCGGCGACACCGTGCTGGTGCAGGGCGCCGGCGGCGGGGTGTCGACCGCGCTGGTGGTCCTCGGCAAGGCGGCCGGCCTGCGGGTCTGGGTCACCGGCCGGGACGAGGCCAAGCGGGACCGGGCGGTGGAGCTCGGCGCCGACGCGGCGTTCCCGAGCGGGGCCCGGCTGCCGGAGCGGGTGGACGCGGTGATGGAGACGGTCGGCGCCGCGACCTGGTCGCACTCGGTGAAGTCGCTCCGGCCGGGTGGCACGATCGTCATCTCCGGCGCCACCTCGGGGCCGAGCCCGGCGGCGGCCGAGCTGAACCGGATCTTCTTCCTGGAGCTGCGGGTGGTCGGCTCGACCATGGGCACCAAGGAGGAGCTGGCCGGGCTGCTGTCGTTCTGCGCCACCACCGGGATCCGGCCGGTGATCGACTCGGTGCTGCCGCTGGCCGACGCGCCGGACGCCTTCGCCCGGCTGGCCAAGGGCGACGTCTTCGGCAAGCTCGTCCTGACGCCGTGATGTTCTGACGTCCTGACGCGCCGGTGCCCCGGCTCCCCGCGCGGGGGAGCCGGGGCACCGGCGAGGTCCGGGCTCAGCCCAGCAGGCGCTTCAGGCGCTCGCCGGCCGTGCCGAGGACGGCGCGGGCCTCGGCCAGCCGCGCGGGCGTCACCCCGCCGTCCCGGGCCGCGTCGCGGACCTGGTCGCGGAAGCGGTCGAGCAGCCGCTCCAGCTCCCGGCCCGGGTCGCCGGACGGATCGGTGGCGGCCCACGGCGGCAGGTCGGCCGGGGCCTCGTCGGCCGGCCCGTCCTTGTCCAGGTCGATCCGGGTGACGGTGATCCGCTCGGCGGAGGCGGGAGCGCCGGCGGGAGCGCCGGCGGGCGCCTCCTTGCCCTCGCCCGGGTGGCCCCAGCGGGCCGCGTCGGCCAGTCCGGCCAGCCCCTTGGTCAGCTCGGAGAGCCCCTCGGCCAGCCCGGTCGGCCAGTCGCCGCGCGCCGCGTGCTCGCGGACCTGCTGCTCGACCCGGCGCTTGATCCGCAGCGCCTCCTGCTGGGCCGCCGTCCGGGCCGCCCGGGACTGCTCGCGCAGCCGGCGGGCCTCCTCCTCGGCGGCCTTGGCCTTGGCCTTGGCGGCCTTCTCCTGCTCCTTGGCCCGCTTGGCCTGCTCCTTGGCCTGCCGCTTGAACTGGGCGAACTCCTCCTTGGCGCGCTGCCAGGCGGCCTGGTCGCCCCACGGGCCGGCCCACGGGTTCCCGGCGCCGCCGGCGTCCTGCTCCGCCGGCCGCGGGGTGTCGCGCCGGGCCTGCTCGGCCGCCGCGCCCCAGAGCTGCTCGCGCAGGTCCTGGGCGCTGTCCCGGACGTCCTCGCGGATCGCCCCGGCGAGCTGGGTCACCGAGTCGTGGATCTCCAGCTCCAGCTCGTCCAGCTCGCCCTGCCGGGTGGCGAGTTCGGCGCGGCCGGCGTCGGTGAGCCGGTAGACCTTGCGACCGCCCTCGGTGCTGTGGGCGACCAGGCCCTCCTGCTCCAGCTTGGCGAGCCGGGGGTAGACGGTGCCGGCGGAGGGCGCGTACAGGCCCTGGAAGCGCTCCTCCAGGAGGCGGATGACCTCGTAGCCGTGGCGCGGGGCCTCGTCGAGCAGCTTCAGCAGGTAGAGCCGGAGCCGGCCGTGGCCGAAGACGGGGGTCATGTCAGGCCTCCTTGGTGAAGTCGGGGCCGGTGGCCGGGCCGTCGGTGGCGGGCAGCTCCCGGACGGCCGCCCGGCCGTCCTCCTCGGCGTCCGGCCGCTGGAGGACGGTGACCGCGCCGGAGACGGTGGTGACCGAGAGGCTGCCGGTGCCGTCGCCGAGCTGGCCGGAGAGGCGCTTGGTGCCCCAGCCACCGCCGACCTGGAGCTGTTCGAAGCCGGAGGAGAGGTCGCCGCTGGTGGTGCCGGCCTCGACCTTGGTGTCGGCCAGCGGGGGCAGCCGGACGCCGACCGCGCCGCTGACCGTGTTGACCTTGATCTCGGTCGGGGTGGCGGCGGCGAGGTCCAGGGTGACCGCGCCGGTGACGGCGTTGGCGCTGACCTTGTCGGCGGTGCCGGCGAGCACGGTGAGCCGGCCCGAGACGGTGTTCAGCCGCAGCTGCCCGGCCACCGACTGGGCGTCCACGTCGCCGGTGACGGTGGTGGCGTCGGTCCGCCCGGCCAGGCCGACCAGGGTGATGTCGGCGCTGGCGGTCTGCGTCGAGACGTGCTCGGTGAAGCCGGAGACCGTCGTCGAGGCCGACACGGTGCCGACCTTGACCTCGGTGCCGGCCGGCACGGTCACGGTGACCGCGGCGGTCCGCTTGCGCTTGAAGGAGGAGAAGAAGCCCTTCACCGACTCGACCGACTTGAGGACGTCGCCGAACTCGTTCCAGCTGCTGAGGTCCCGGTAGGTGACGGTGAGGACGCCGTCGGCCAGGGTGACGTGCAGCGGCTCGCCGGTGAGCTCGGTGACCTCCAGGCGGGCGGGGCCCTCGGCGGCGACCACGTTGACCGTGCCGTCGATGGTCCGCACCTGGAGGGTCCGGACCGCCTCCTCGATGGTGATCCTGTCGGGACCTTCGACCGTCCACTGGCTCATCTCTGCCGCCTCCCGTTGACAACTCGCGATGTATCGCGTCTTCTGCAAAAGACGATATATCGCGTGACGGCGAAGTCAAGGGAGTCCGACCCCGAGACCGACCCGGAGCGGACCCCGAGGTCCGCCCCTAGGGTCCGTCTTGCGGCGGGCATGCGGCGGGCATGCGCGAGGGCCCGGAGGCGGTTGCCTCCGGGCCCTCGGGACGGCCGTCTCACCGGGTCACTCGTCGTCCTCGTCGTCGAGCCGGGCCAGCCAGGTGGCCAGCCGCTCGACCGGGACCTCGAAGTCCGGGTTGAGGTCGACGAACTCGCGCAGGCGCTCGGCGAGCCACTCGAAGGTGACCTCCTCGTCGCCGCGCCGGCTCTCCAGTTCCTCGATGCCGCGGTCGGTGAAGTACACGGGTTTCGCTCCGGTCCGGTGGGGATTCGACCTGGTCAGGATAGACCGGGTCAGCTGGCCCGCCAGGTGGACAGGGTCACCTTGGCCGCACCGGTGGTGGCGTCCGCGACCTCGACCGCGGCGATGGCGATGTTGCGGGTGACGCGGTCGCGGATGCAGAGCAGCCGGCCCGGGGTGACCCGGTTGAAGGTCAGGTCGGTGTCCGGGCGGGAGTCGATCGCCACCGCGCACTGCTCGGGGGTGACGGCCGCCTCGGTGATCACCGCGAAGTCCGACTTGCTGTCGCCGGAGCTGGCGAAGGAGTCGGCCCGGCTGCCGCTGAAGCTGTTGGACTCCCGGCTGAGGCCGAGCCCCCACTTCAGCTCGGTGCCGCGCGGCACCACGGTGCCGGCGGTCAGGTCGATCCGGTACGCGTCGCTGGAGTACTCGGCGGCCGGGATGGCCAGCGGCTTCTTGTCGATCATCGGCTGGTAGCCGGTCGGCCGGGCCGGTGCGGTCACGCCGTTGGAGGCCGGGGCCGAGGGCGCCGTCACGGCACCGGAGGTCTTGCTCGACGTGGGCGTCGGGGTCGGCGAGGGGGTGTCCGCGGGCGTACTGGCGGCCGGGGCCGGGTTGTTCGCCGGCGGGACGCTCGCCGGGGTGCTCGCCGGGCCGGACTGGGCGGAGTTCTTCTTGTCGTCGTCCTTGAACTTGGCCATCAGCGCGACGCCGCCGGCCGTGCCGCCGACCGCCATCACCAGGGCGACGGTCAGCAGCACCTTCCACGAGACGCCGCTCCTGCGGGCCGGCTCCGGCGCGGGCGCCGGGGAGTCGGTGACCACCGGGCCGGGCGGCGGCGTGTCGTAGGACGGCGGGTCCTGCCGCAGCTGGACGGTGGGCGGGGTGCCGAGCAGCGGGCCGGTCGGCGCCTCGGTGGGCGGCTGCACGACCCCGTACGCGCCGACCGGCGGCGGGACGAAGCCGGGCGGCGGGGTGTCCGGCTGCACCGGGCCGAACCCGGGCGGCGGCGGGCCGAAGGACGGCGCGGTGGCCGCGTGGGTGGCGGGCGCGCCGGACGGCGGCGCCGGGGTGTGGTGGGAGGAGCCGGTCGGCGGGCCGGCCGGGGCCGGGGGAGCGGCCGGCAGCGGGGTGGGCGGCGTCTTCGGCAGGTCCGAGCGGCGGGTGATCTCGGTGTTGACCTGCCGGGGCAGCCAGTCGTCGGCGAACCGCAGCTGGCCGCCGACGCTCGGGTGGTTGCGGGCGATGTCGATGATCTCGGCCGGCTTCGGCCGGTCCTCCGGCGACTTCGCGAGGCAGCGCAGGACCAGCTCGCGCAGGTCGGCCGGCACGGCCTCCAGGTCGGGCTGCTCGTGCACCACCCGGTAGAGCACGGCGGTGTCCGGGCCGTCGCCGAACGGCGCGCTGCCGCCGGCCACGTACGCGGCCAGCGCGCCGAGCGCGAACACGTCGGTCGCCGGGCTGACCGGGCGGCCCTGGGCCTGCTCGGGGGACATGAAGGCCGGCGAGCCGATCCGGTAGCCGGTGCCGGTGAGCGCGGTGGCGTCGGCGGCCCGGGCGATGCCGAAGTCGATCACCCGCGGGCCGTCGCCGGCCACCAGCACGTTGGCCGGCTTGAGGTCGCGGTGGACCACCTCGACGCTGTGGATCGCCTGCAGGGCCTCGGCGATGCCGCCCATCAGCAGCAGCACGGTGCGCACCGGCAGCGCGCCGTTCTCCCGCACCACCTGCTGCAGGGACGGCCCGGGGACGTAGGCGGTGACCAGCCACGGCGCGTCCGAGTCCAGACCGCCGGAGTCGATCACCTGGGCGGTGTAGAGGCCGTGGATGCGCTGGGCGTTGGAGACCTCCTGGGCGAACCGGCGGCGGAACTCGCCGTCCTCGGCGAACTCCGGGCGGACCACCTTGAGCGCCACCGGCCGGCCGCCGGGCGTGTACGAGAGGTAGACGCGGCCCATGCCGCCGGCGCCGAGCCGGGCGAACAGCCGGTAGCCGCCGACCTCCCGGGGGTCGTCCGGGAGCAGCGGCTGGAAGACCGGCGGGAGCGGTGCGGCGGAGGCGTCCCGTGGCGTGTCGGCGGTCATGCGGTTTGATCCCCCTGGGAGAGCGGCGAGGTTCACCGACCGCCGGCGGTGGGTGCGACGAGGAGCACCCGGACAACGGTCTGGCGAGGCCTAACCTATCGACCCGTCAGCCCGCCGCGCAGGTCGGTAGCGCTTTGGTTGCAGAGCTGGGACCTTCGCACACAGCGCGTGCACGGGCGCGCGCCCCCTCCGGGAACGACGGCGGCCCCCCGCGTCCCTGGATCCCAGGGACGCGGGGGGCCGTTGCCGTGCTCGCGCGGGCGACCGGTGGGAGCCGGTGCGTCAGAGCGAGTAGACCTCGTCGAGCAGCGCCTGCTGCTCGGCGCCGTGGCGCTTGGCCGAGCCGACCGCGGGGGCCGAGGAGGCCGTGCGGGCGACGCGGCGCAGCCGCGGGCCGTCGGCGCTGCGGCCGATGACGACCTGCAGGTGGTCGACCAGGTTCATGGCGATGAACGGCCACCCACCCTGGTTGGCCGGCTCCTCCTGGGCCCAGATGAACTGGACGTCGTCGCCGTAGCGGGCCAGCTCCTCCTGGAGCTCGGCCACCGGCAGCGGGTAGAGCCGCTCGACCCGGACGATCGCGGTGTCGGTGACGCCGCGCTCGGTGCGGGCCGCCTCCAGGTCGTAGTAGAACTTGCCGGCGGTGATGACCACCTTGCGGACCTGCGCCGGGTCGACGGTGGTGTCGCCGATGACCGGGCGGAAGGAGCCGGACAGGAACTCCTCGGTGGCGCTCGCCGCGGACTTCAGACGCAGCATCGACTTCGGGGTGAAGACGACCAGCGGCTTGTGGTGCGGGTTGTGCGCCTGCCAGCGGAGCAGGTGGAAGTAGTTCGACGGCAGGGTCGGCATGGCGACCGTCATGTTGTTCTGCGCGCACAGCTGGAGGAAGCGCTCCGGGCGGGCGGACGAGTGGTCCGGGCCCTGGCCCTCGTAGCCGTGCGGCAGCAGCAGGGTGACGCCGGAGTGCTGGCCCCACTTCTGCTCGGCGGAGGCGATGTACTCGTCCACCATGGTCTGCGCGCCGTTGACGAAGTCGCCGAACTGCGCCTCCCACATGACCAGCGCGTTCGGGCGGGTCAGCGAGTAGCCGTACTCGAAGCCCATCGCCGCGTACTCGGACAGCAGGCTGTCGTACACGGTGTAGCGGGCCTGGTCCTCGGTGAGGTACTGCAGCGGGGTGTAGTCCTCGCCGGTGGCCCGGTCGATCAGGACGGCGTGCCGCTGGCCGAAGGTGCCGCGGCGGCTGTCCTGGCCGGCCAGGCGGACCGGGTGGCCCTCCATGAGCAGCGAGCCGATGGCGAGGGTCTCGCCCATCGCCCAGTCGATGGTGTTGTCCTCGACCGAGCCGGCGCGGCGCTGCAACTGCGGCAGCAGGCGCGGGTGGACGGTCAGCCAGTCCGGCAGGTTGACCTGCGAGGCGGCGATCCGCTTGACCATCTCCTGGGAGATGCCGGTCTGGATGTTGACCGGGAAGTCGGGGACCGGCTTGCCGTTGGTGGCCGCGGCGGGCGCCTGGGCGGCGTCGCGGACCTCGGCGAAGACCTTCTCCAGCTGGCCCTGGAAGTCCTGGAGCGCCTGCTCCGCCTCTTCCATGGTGATGTCGCCGCGACCGATCAGGCCTTCGGTGTACAGCTTGCGCACCGAGCGCTTCTTGTCGATCAGGTCGTACATCAGCGGCTGGGTGAACGACGGGTTGTCGGCCTCGTTGTGACCGCGGCGGCGGTAGCAGATGAGGTCGATCACGACGTCCTTGTGGAACGCCTGGCGGAACTCGAAGGCGAGCCGCGCGACGCGGACCACGGCCTCCGGGTCGTCGCCGTTCACGTGGAAGATCGGGGCCTCGATCATGCGGGCCACGTCGGTGCAGTACATCGAGGAGCGCGAGGACGCCGGCGCGGCGGTGAAGCCGACCTGGTTGTTGACCACCAGGTGGATCGTGCCGCCGGTGCGGTAGCCGCGCAGCTGCGACATGTTCAGGGTCTCCGCGACGACGCCCTGGCCGGCGAAGGCCGCGTCGCCGTGGATCTGGATCGGCAGCACCGGGAAGGTCGTGCCGCCCTGGTCCAGGACGTCCTGCTTGGCGCGGACGATGCCCTCGACGACCGGGTCCACGGCCTCCAGGTGGGAGGGGTTCGCGGCGAGCGAGACCTTGATGGTCTCGCCGTCCAGGCCGGTGAAGGTGCCCTCGGAGCCGAGGTGGTACTTCACGTCGCCGGAGCCGTGCATCGACTTCGGGTCGAGGTTGCCCTCGAACTCGCCGAAGATCTTGCCGTACGGCTTGCCGACGATGTTGGCGAGCACGTTGAGGCGGCCGCGGTGGGCCATGCCGATGACGGCTTCGTCCAGGCGGTGCTCGGCCGCCGCGTCGATGGTCGCGTCCAGCAGCGGGATGAGCGACTCGCCGCCCTCCAGCGAGAAACGCTTCTGCCCGACGTACTTGGTCTGCAGGAAGGTCTCGAAGGCCTCGGCCGAGTTCAGCCGGCGCAGGATGCGCAGCTGCTCCTCGCGCTCCGGCTTGGTGTACGGCTTCTCCAGGCGCTCCTGCAGCCACTTGCGCTGCTTCGGGTCCTGGATGTGCATGTACTCGATGCCGACCGTGCGGCAGTAGGTGTTGCGCAGCAGGCCGAGGATGTCGCGCAGCTTCATCATCCGCTGGCCGCCGAAGCCGCCGACCGCGAACTCGCGCTCCAGGTCCCACAGGGTGAGGCCGTGCTGGACGACGTCCAGGTCGGGGTGCTTGCGCTGCTTGTACTCCAGCGGGTCGGTGTCGGCCATGAGGTGGCCGCGGACCCGGTAGGAGTGGATCAGCTCCATGACGCGGGCGGTCTTGTTGACCTCGTCGTCGTGGGTGGTGGCGACGTCGGTGGCCCAGCGGACCGGCTCGTACGGGATCCGCAGCGACTCGAAGATCTCGTCGTAGAAGCCGTTCTGGCCGAGCAGCAGCTGGTGGATCGTGCGCAGGAACTCGCCGGACGCCGCGCCCTGGATGACGCGGTGGTCGTAGGTCGAGGTCAGCGTCATGATCTTGGAGACGCCGAGGCGGGCCAGCGTCTCCGGGGCGGAGCCCTGGAACTCGGCCGGGTACTCCATGGCGCCGACGCCGACGATGGTGCCCTGGTTCTGCATCAGGCGCGGCACGGAGTGCACGGTGCCGATGCCGCCGGGGTTGGTCAGCGAGACCGTGACACCGGTGAAGTCGTCCATGGTCAGCTTGTTGGCGCGGGCCCGGCGGACGATGTCCTCGTAGGCCTGCCAGAAGCCGAAGAAGTCGAGGGTCTCGGCCTTCTTGATGGCCGCGACGACGAGCTGGCGGTCGCCGTTCGGCTTGACCAGGTCGATGGCCAGGCCGAGGTTCACGTGCTCGGGCTTGACCAGGTAGGACTTGCCGTCCTCCACCTTGTAGCTGTGGTTCATGCCCGGGGAGGCCTTGACGGCCTGGACCAGGGCGTAGCCGATCAGGTGGGTGAAGGAGACCTTGCCACCGCGGGCGCGCTGCAGGTGGTTGTTGATGACGATGCGGTTGTCGATCAACAGCTTGGCCGGGACGGCGCGGACCGAGGTGGCGGTCGGCACCTCCAGCGAGGCGTCCATGTTGGTCGCGACGGCCTTGGCCGGGCCGCGGAGCTGGACCAGCTCGGGGCCGGTGCTCTGGGCGGCGGGCGCGGCGACCGGGGCGGCGGCCTTGGGGGCCGGCGGAGCGGCCGGAGCTGCGGCGAGCGGCGCGGCGGCCACCGGGGCGGGCTGCACCGGGGCGGGCTGCACCGGCGCGGGCGCGGCCGGTGCGGCGGGGGCCTGGACGGCCGGAGCGGCGGCGGGCGCGGGGGCGGCGGCGGGGGTCGGCGTAGCGCCGACCTGGGTCGCGGCCTGGGTCACTGGGGTCACCTCGGTACCGGGCTTGTAGTCGGCGAAAAAGTCCCACCAGGCTCGGTCGACCGAGTTCGGGTCCTGGAGGTACTGCTGGTAGATCTCGTCGACGAGCCACTCATTGGGGCCGAAGCCAGTGGAGCTTGCCGAGCTGTTGGGGTGTTCATGGGACTGTGGCGACACGGCGGCAACCGCCCTCTTCCGCTTCCTTTTGGGATGTTTGGACAGCGGGGATTAAGGCTACGCCTCTGACCAGTGATCGCGCAGTCCCCGGGGGTCAGGCGTCGCCCAGATCACAGTCCTGACCTGCGGTTTGGCTGAAAATGTGCGTTAGAAACCCAGATCGAAGGGGAACCGACCGGTTCCGATCGCCATCCAAAGGTGGATGAATAGGGACAAAGGGTAGTCCGGACCTCAGCTGGGGCTCTGTGTCGGATCTGTGACATCCGCCTCCGAGGCCCGGACCTCCGCCCGGGTGGTCAGCCCGGGTGGTCAGCCCCGGCGCTCAGCGCGGGCCGGGCAGCCGGACCTCGATCCGGCAGCCGCGCTCGGCCTCGGCGACCTCGATCCGCCCGCCGTGCAGGTCCACCGCCCAGCGGGCGATGGCCAGGCCCAGGCCGGTCCCGCCGTCGGAGCCCGGTCCGGCGGCGGTCGCGGTGCCGCTGCGGCCGAACCGCTCGAAGACCCTGGTCCGGTCCGCCGCCGGGATGCCGGGGCCCTCGTCCTCGACCTCCAGCAGCAGCGCGCCGGGCCCCTCGCCGGGCCTGGCGCGGACGGTCACGGTGCCGCCGGGCGGGGAGTGCTTGCAGGCGTTGTCGACCAGGTTGGCGACCACCTGGTGGAGCCGTTCCGAGTCGGCGACGCCGGTCAGCCCGGACGGGCTCACCTCCAGCGCGAGCCGGACGTCGCCGCGCCGGGAGAACGCCCCGCCGGCCGTGGCGCCGTCCACGGTGACCCCGCGCAGCACGCCGTCCAGGAACTCGCGCACCTCGAAGGGGCGCGCGTCCAGGTCGACCACGCCGTCGTCGATCTTGGAGAGGTCGAGCAGGTGGGTGACCAGCCGGCCGAGCCGCTCGGTCTGCTCCAGCGCGGCGCCCAGGGTCGCCGGGTTGGGCTGGACCACGCCGTCGACCACGTTCTCCAGCACGGCGCGCAGCGCGGCGATCGGCGTGCGCAGCTCGTGCGAGACGTTGGCGACCAGTTCGCGGCGGTGCCGGTCGGCGGCCTCCAGGTCGGCCGCCATCTGGTTGAAGGTCGCGGCCAGCTCGCCGATCTCGTCGCGCGAGTTCACCTCGACCCGGCGGCTGTAGTCGCCGGAGGCCATCGCGCGGGCGGCGGCGGTCATGTCGCGCAGCGGGGCGGTCAGCCCGTGCGCGAGGAACTGCATGAAGAGCAGTGAGGCGATCATCGAGAAGATCATGATGATCCGGATCTGGGTCTCGGACCGGATCGCCACGACCACCATGCCGGTGGCCAGGAAGACCGAGACGATCACCAGGAGGGCGAGTTTGCCCTTGATGGAGCGGACCGGGTCGAGCGGCCGGATGTCGGCCCAGACCCGTTTCGCGGCGCGGGCGGCCAGGGTGGGCGGCCGACTGCCGTCGATGTCCCCGTTGCGTTGCTGTGGAAAGGTCATTGGTCCCCTGTGATCCCCCGCGTGGGTCCGCAGCACGGCGATTCGGGACACGGGCCCCCCGGCGGCCCGGTGTCCGAAGGAGCGCCGCGCTACGAGAGCGGGGCCTCCAGCGCGTAGCCGACGCCGTGGACGGTACGGATCCAGCTGGCGCCGATCTTCCGGCGCAGCGCCTTGACGTGGCTGTCGACGGTGCGGGTGCCGGACGCGTCCGTCCAGTCCCAGACCTCGGCCAGCAGCTGCTCGCGGGTGAGCACCGCGCGCGGCTGGGCGGCCAGGCAGGCGAGCAGGTCGAACTCGGTCGGCGTCAGGTGGACGTCGCCCGAGGCCAGCCGGACCCGGCGCTGCACGTGGTCGATCTCCAGCTCGCCGAACCGCAGGCTGCCCAACGCGGGCGTCCGGGCGGCCTGCTGGGCGCGCTCGACGCGGCGCAGCAGCACGTTGACCCGGGCGGCCAGTTCGCGCATGGAGAAGGGCTTGGTCATGTAGTCGTCGGCACCGACGCCGAGGCCGACCAGCAGGTCCGTCTCGTCGTCCCGCGCGGTGAGCATCAGGACCGGCACCGGGCGCTGGGCCTGGATCCGGCGGCACACTTCCAGGCCGTCGAAGCCGGGCAGCATGATGTCGAGGACGACCAGGTCGGGCTGCCAGGTGTGGAAGCCGTCGACGGCGCCCGGGCCGTCGTGCGCGACGGCCACCTTGAATCCCTCCGCGCCCAGCCGGGCCGCGATGGACTCGGCGATGGTGGGCTCGTCCTCCACCACCAGCACTCTGCGCTGGCTGCTCACCGTGCCGCCGGTGCTCTGGTTGTCCTGCTGAATTTCTGTCACGGTCACGCCACCGCCCCCAGGGCTGCGGGCCGGCCACCTGTGGGGATGGCGAAGGCTCCGCTTCGTAGTCTTGTTCCGTCGTGGACTGTGCCGGGTCCGCCGTCCCGTCGCGTGCGCGGGGTCCGGCGAGGGCGTGTGCCGCTCTCCGTCTCCCGTGCACCTCGCAGCGTACGGACAGCGGGCGATTCCCGGCAGGTGGACCGGACATTTCCGGCCCACGAACCGGCCTGTCAAGCCGGTTGTCGGGCCCACCGGAAGGTGGGCACGGGCCGATACCTTACCCGGCGTTTTTTCACTGTGTAACGGTACGTATGCACCTGAGTTGACGCCAAGCCGCCGGTCAGGGGGGATGGGGGTGTGAAGGAGGAGGGTAGGTCCGTACCAATTCGGGGCCGGTCAAACCCCGGATTCTCACGGCGTTCTCCCAGCCGGCTCCCAGACACCGGACGTACCGTGGCCACGACAAATCGCGGAGGGTGGGACTTTCGGTACGCGCCGGTACGTTGGACGCACGCGGGGTGACGGCTGCGAGCGGTGGAGCGGAGGCGACATGACGGATCGGCAGGCGTACGCCGGGCGTGGCGGGCCGCCGTACGGGATGTACCGGCTCGGCCTGCGGGCCGGCGTGGTCGACCGGGCGCTGGCGTGGGTGCCGACCCCGCGGCGCAATCCCTTCGCGCTCGGCTACCTCGCCGTGGTCGGCGCGACCACCACCTTCGCCGGGCTGGCCGACCCGGAGCTCGTGCTCCGGCTCCAGGAGGCCTCCAGTTCGGACGGGCACAACCTGTTGCAGCACCCGCTGCGCGCGCTGCTGTTCAGCGGCTTCTGGGTGGCCGGCCCGGTCTGGATCCCCTATCTGTGGGCCTTCGCCTTCACCGTCGCGCCGCTGGAGCGCCGGGTCGGCCCCGCCCGGGCGGCGGCCGTCTTCGCCGCCGGGCACGTCACCGCCACCCTGCTCTCCCAGGGCGTGGTCGTCGTCGGGGTGGAGACCGGGCGGCTGGAGCCGGCCGCGATGGACCACCTGGACATCGGGGTCAGCTACGGCGTGCTGGCCAGCCTCGGCGCGCTGGCCGGGCTGCTCCGGCCGGCCGGGCGGGCGGCGGTGCTCGCGCCGGCCGCGGCCATGATCGCCGACCAGATCGCCACCGACCGGGACCTCGTCACCGGGGTCGGCCACCCGGCGGCGCTGCTGGTCGGGGTGGCGCTGTGGCGGTGGCTGCGCCGCTGGGACGGGCACCGGCCGCGCCGCACCCGGGTCGGACTGCCCGCCGAGCGCTCCCGGCCCGCGGCGGCGCCCGGGTCCGCGCGCGGGCGCGGGCGGACCGCGGTGCTGGACCGGTTCTGACGGCGCCGGACCGGTTCCGACGGCGGCCGGCCGGCTCCCGGCCCGCTCCCGGCTGGCTCCCGGCCCGCGTCGAGGCCCCTTTTTGACAGGCCCGCCGGGGCCCCCTCGCGTTCGCTCACGGCGAACGGTGGACGGGGAACATCCGGCGCCCGCCGAGCCTTTAGTCAGATCGACTCAAGTTCACTGACTGGGGAGAGATCATGGCATCGACGTCCACACCGCTCACCCTGCCCGTGCTGCCGCTCGACGACGAGGTCGTCCTGCCGGGCATGGTCGTGCCGCTGGACCTGCAGGACACCGAGGTCCGCGCCGCCGTCGAGGCCGCGCGCGCCGCCGCCACCGGCAGCACCGGCAAGCCCCAGGTCCTGCTGGTCCCGCGGGTGGACGGCTCGTACGCGGCGGCCGGCACCCTCGCCACCGTCGAGCAGGTCGGCCGGCTGGCCGACGGCGACCCGGCCGCGCTGGTCCGCGCCGTCCGCCGGGTGCGCATCGGCGTCGGCACCACCGGGCCCGGCGCCGCGCTCTGGGTGGAGACCACGCCGTTCCGGGAGTCCTCGGTCGGCACCCCGGTGGCCGGCCGGGCCGCCGAGCTGGTCAAGGAGTACAAGAGCCTCTCCACCCAGTGGCTGCGCCGGCGCGGCGCCTGGCAGATCGTCGACCGGGTGGCCGCCATCGAGGGCGTCGGCGAGCTCGCCGACAACATCGGCTACGCGCCCTTCGTCACCGCCGAGCAGAAGCTCAAGGTGCTGCTGGAGGCCGACCAGGTCGCCCGACTGGAGTACGCGCTCGGCCTGCTCCGCGACCACCTCGCGGAGGAGGAGGTCAACGACACCATCCGCAAGGACGTCGAGGAGGGCGTGGCCAAGCAGCAGAAGGAGTTCCTGCTCCGCCGCCAGCTGGAGGCCGTCCGCAAGGAGCTGGCCGAGCTGAACGGCGACCCGGCCGACGAGGAGGGCGACTACCGCGCCCGGGTCGAGGCCGCCGACCTGCCGGCGGCGGTCCGCGAGGCCGCCCTCAAGGAGGTCGACAAGCTGGAGCGGGCCAGCGACCAGTCGCCCGAGGGCTCCTGGATCCGCACCTGGCTGGACACCGTCCTGGAGCTGCCCTGGAGCGAGCGCACCGAGGACTCCTACGACATCGCCGGCGCCCGCGCGGTGCTGGACGCCGACCACGCCGGCCTGACCGACGTGAAGGAGCGCATCGTCGAGTACCTGGCCGTCCGCAAGCGCCGGGCCGAGCAGGGGTTCGGGCAGGTCGGCGGGCATCAGGAGGGGCAGGGCGAAGCCCTTCCCAAGAAGGGTGGCGGCGGGCGACGGGCGGGCGGGGCGGTGCTCGCGCTGGTCGGCCCGCCCGGGGTCGGCAAGACCTCGCTCGGCGAGTCGGTGGCCCGCGCCATGGGCCGCAACTTCGTCCGGGTCGCGCTCGGCGGCGTCCGGGACGAGGCGGAGATCCGCGGCCACCGGCGCACCTACGTCGGCGCGCTGCCCGGCCGGCTGGTCCGCGCCATCAAGGAGGCCGGCTCGATGAACCCGGTCGTCCTGCTGGACGAGATCGACAAGGTCGGCTCCGACTACCGGGGCGACCCGGCGGCCGCCCTCCTGGAGGTGCTCGACCCGGCACAGAACCACACCTTCCGGGACCACTACCTGGAGGTCGAGCTGGACCTCTCCGACGTGGTCTTCCTCGCCACCGCCAACGTGCTGGAGGCCATCCCCGAGCCGCTGCTCGACCGGATGGAGCTGGTCCGCCTGGACGGCTACACCGAGGACGAGAAGGTCGTCATCGCCCGCGACCACCTGCTCCCGCGCCAGCTGGAGAAGGCCGGGCTCAAGGGCGAGGAGGTCGCGGTCGACGAGCCGGCGCTGCGGAAGCTGGCCGGCGAGTACACCCGCGAGGCCGGCGTCCGCAACCTCGAACGGTCGATCGCCCGGGTGCTGCGCAAGATCGCCGCACAGAGCGAGCTGGGCGAGCGCGAGCTGCCCGCCGCGGTCGGCGCCGAGGACCTGCGCGCCCTGATCGGCCGGCCGCACCACGTCCCGGAGGCGGCCCAGGAGCCCGCCGAGCGGCGCACCGCGGTGCCCGGCGTGGCCACCGGCCTGGCGGTCACCGGGGCCGGCGGCGACGTCCTCTTCATCGAGGCCTCGCTCGCCGACGCCGAGACCGGCGGCACCGGGCTGACCCTGACCGGCCAGCTGGGCGACGTCATGAAGGAGTCCGCGCACATCGCGCTCTCCTACCTGCGCTCGCGCGGCGCCGAGCTGGAGCTGCCGGTCACCTCGCTGCGCGACCGCGGCGTGCACCTGCACATCCCGGCCGGCGCCATCCCCAAGGACGGTCCGAGCGCCGGCATCACCATGACCACGGCGCTGGCCTCGCTGCTCTCCGGGCGCAAGGTGCGCACGGACGTGGCGATGACCGGTGAGGTGTCGCTGACCGGGCGGGTGCTGCCGATCGGCGGGGTGAAGCAGAAGCTGCTCGCCGCCGACCGGGCCGGGGTCACCACGGTGATCATCCCGCGGCGCAACGAGCCCGACCTGGACGACGTCCCGGCCGAGGTGCTGGAGCGGCTGACCGTGCACCCGGTCGCGGACGTCCGGGAGGTGCTGAAGCTGGCCCTGGAGCCGGCCGAGGTGCTGGCCGCCGTCGCCTGACCCGGCGGGGGCGGGGGCCGCGGCCCGACCCGTCCGGTGTCATCCGGTCCCGTCCCGTCCGGTTCGCCGGACGGGACGGGCTCCGTGCTCCGTGCCAGACTGCGAAGGGTGCCCTCCCTCACCCAGCGCGTCCTGGCCCGGGTGCCGGTCCGGCTCCGCCCGGCCCTGGTCCGGCACCGGCGGCTGGTGAAGTTCCTGCTGATCGGCAACGGCTGCTTCGCGCTGACCGTGCTGATCAACTACGGGCTGCGGTTCACCGTGCTGGAGCGCAAGCCGGTGGCGGCGCTCACCCTGGCCACCGTGGTGGCCACCACCGTCTCCTACGTACTCAACCGGCGGTGGTGCTTCCGCTCCGCCTGGCGGCGGCGCGAACCGCTGCTCTTCGTCCTGGTGAGCGCCGTCGCGATCGCCGTCAACGACCTGCCGCTGATCGCCTCCCGCTACCTGCTGAACCTGCGCGAGCCCTGGGTCGGCCCGGTCGCCCAGGAGGTGGCCGACTTCCTGAGCGGGATGGTGCTGGGCACCTTCGTGGCGATGCTGTTCCGCTTCTGGGCCATGCAACGCTGGGTCTTCACCGGGCGGGGCGGAGCGGAGCCGCTCCCACCGGGACCGGCGGTCCTGGGCTCACAGGTGCGGTCAGTGGAAGCCGGAGCGGGTGAGGGCGATGCGTGAGACGGACGGCTTCGGGACGGGGCCGGCGAGCCAGCAGGGGATGCGCCGGGCCAATCTGGCGCTGGTGCTCGGCGTCATCGCGAGCGCCGCGCGCTCCCGCGCCGAGGTGGCCGCCGAGACCGGGCTGACCAGGGCCGCGGTCTCCTCGCTCACCGAGGAGCTGATCGCGGCCGGGCTGGTGGTCGCGGAGGGCCCGGCCGCGCCCAGCGGCAAGGTCGGCCGGCCCGGCACCGCGCTCGGCCTCAACCGGAACGGCCTCGGCGGCCTCGGCGCCGAGATCGGGGTGGAGCACCTGGGCGCCTGCGTGGTCGACCTGCGCGGGGAGGTCCGCGCCTGGCGCCGCCAGGAGGTCCGCAACCGGGACCGGCGGCCCGCCGCCGTCATGGCCGACCTCGCCGCACTGCTCCACCGGGCCACCACCGAGTCCGGACTGCGCCCGGCCGGGCTGACGCTGGCGGTGCCCGGACTCGTCGGGGCCGACGGCGCGCTGCTCCAGCGGGCCGCCAACCTGGGCTGGCAGGACGTGCCGCTCGCCGCCGAACTGCGGCTCGCGCTGCGCGCCGCCGACGCCGGGGAACTCGCCGAACTGCCGCTGCGGGCCGACAACGAGGCCAACCTCGGCGGCCTCGCCGAGCTCTGGCTGGGCGGCGGTCCGGCGCACTTCCTGCACGTCTCCGCCGAGGCCGGGATCGGCTCGGCGATCGTCGTCGAGGGCCGGCTGCTGCGCGGCGCGGACGGCTACGCGGGCGAGCTGGGCCACGTCCCGGTGCGTCCGGACGGGCCGCGCTGTGCCTGTGGGGCGCGCGGTTGCCTGGAGCAGTACGCGGGGGAGGCGGCGGTGCTGCGCGCCGCCGGTCTCGAGGGCATCCGGGGCGACTGGGTGGCGCTGCTCGCCGAGCGGGCCGAGGCCGGGGACGAGGAGGTGCGGGACGCGCTCGCCGGGGCCGGCGCCGCGCTGGGGATCGCCTCGGCGGGGGCGGTCAACCTGCTGGACCCCGCCGAGGTGGTGCTGGGCGGCGGGTACGCGCAGCTGGCCCCCTGGCTGCTGCCCGCGATGCGGGCCGAGCTGGCCGCCCGGGTGACCGTCCGCCCCTGGGCGGACGACCGGCTGACGGTCTCCCGGCTGGGCCGCCGCGGCCCCCTGCTGGGGGCTGCGGTCGGCGTGGTCCGCGCGGTGCTCGCCGACCCGGGGCGGCTGGAGGCCTGAGGGCCCGGCCCGGGCCCGCTGCGGGATACTGGCGCGGTGAGTGTGCCGAACGAGGAGCCCCTGCTGGCCGTGGAGCGCGAGGTCGGGGTGCTGTTCCGGCGCGGCCGGGCCCGGGTGGCCGAGCTGTCCCGGCGGGTCCATCCGCAGCTGGAGGGCATGGCGTACAGCCTGCTGGGCCACATCGAGCAGGCCGGGCCGGTGCGGGTGACCGACGTCGGGGTGCACTTCGCGGTCGGCAAGGCGACGATCAGCCGGCAGATCCGGGCGCTGGAGGAGCTGGGCCTGCTGGCCCGGGAGGCGGACCCGCTGGACCGCCGTTCGGCGCTGGTCTCGCTCACCGAGGACGGGCGGCGGCGGTTCCTGGCCGCCCGGGAGGCCCGGATGGCCCGGGTGCGGGAGCTGATGGACAGCTGGTCGGAGGAGGACGTGGTCCGCTTCGCCGAGCTGCTGCACCGCTTCAACGACGTGGTGGGTGACGCGGCGGTGTCGGCCGTCTGAGCGGTGCGGCGGGGGATGGAAGGGCCCGGGCCGGGTTCGGTCCGGGCTTTACTTGCTCTTGAAGAATGTTGCCCAAGTCAACCATCTCTGCTTATGGTTGCTTCAGGCAACTATTTCGAAGGACCTCGATGACCGTCACCGCCACCCCCGCCGTCCCGACCGGAGCCGCCGCCGCCACGACCGACCGCCCGATGACGCACCGGCAGGTGATGGAGGCGCTCTCCGGCCTGCTGCTCGGCCTCTTCGTCGCCGTGCTCTCGTCGACCGTCGTCTCCAACGCGCTGCCGCGGATCCTCACCGACCTGCACGGCGGACAGTCCGCCTACACCTGGGTGATCACCGCGACCCTGCTCACCCTCACCGCCTCCACCCCGATCTGGGGCAAGCTCTCCGACCTCGCCAGCAAGAAGCTGCTGCTGCAGATCGCGCTGGTCATCTACATCGCCTCCTCCGCGCTGGCCGGCCTCTCCCAGAACATCGGCCAGCTGATCGCCTGCCGCGCCCTCCAGGGCATCGGCGTCGGCGGTGTCACGGCGCTCGCCCAGATCTGCCTCGCGGCGATGGTCCCGCCGCGCGAGCGCGGCCGGTACAGCGGCTACTTCGGCGCCGTCTTCGCACTGGCCACCATCGGCGGCCCGCTGATCGGCGGCGTCATCGTGGACACCTCCTGGCTCGGCTGGCGCTGGTGCTTCTACGTCGGCGTCCCGTTCTCGCTGGCCGCGATCCTGGTGCTGCAGCGCACCCTGAAGCTGCCGGTGGTCCGCCGCCCGGTGAAGATCGACTACCTCGGCGCGCTGGTGATCACCGGCGCGGTCAGCCTGCTGATGATCTGGATCACCCTGGCCGGCAAGAACTACCCCTGGCTCTCCTGGCAGTCCGCGGCCCTGGCCGGCGGCGGCCTGCTGCTCGGCGCCCTCGCCGTCCTGGTGGAGCGCCGCGCCGCCGAGCCGATCATCCCGCCGCACCTGTTCCGGCACCGGACGGTCACCCTGTCCGCGCTGGCCAGCGTCCTGGTCGGGATCGGGATGTACGGCGCGACCACCTTCCTCAGCCAGTACTTCCAGCTCGCCCGGGACGAGTCCCCGACCGTGGCCGGCCTGATGACCCTGCCGATGATGCTCGGCCTGGCCGTCTCCTCCACCGTCGCCGGCCGGCTGATCACCAAGTACGGCCGGTGGAAGGCCTACCTGGTCGCCGGCACGCTGCTGCTCGCCGTCGGCTTCGGCCTGCTCGGCACCGTCCGGGCCGACACCCCCTACGGGCTGCTCTGCGTCCACATGGCGATCACCGGCCTCGGCCTCGGCCTCACCATGCAGAACCTCGTCCTCGCCGTCCAGAACACCGTGCCGCAGGCCGAACTCGGCGCGGCCAGCTCGGTGGTCACCTTCTTCCGCACCATGGGCGGCGCGATGGGCGTCTCCGCGCTCGGCGCGCTGATGAACAACCGGGTCGGCCACTACCTCACCGAGAACCTGGCCGCCGCGCACGTCCCGGCGGGCGGCGGCGCCCTCGGCGGCGGCATCCCGGACCTGCACGGGCTGCCCGCGCCGCTGGTGCCGCTGGTCACCGACGCCTTCGGGCACGGGGTGGGCGTGGTGTTCCTGACCGCGGCGCCGTTCGCGCTGCTGGCCTTCGTCACGGTGCTGTTCATCCGGGAGACCGTGCTGCGCACCGGCCAGAACTGACGCGGGCCGTGGGTTTGTTGGGAACGCCGGAGGGCCGGGAGTGGTGATCCACTCCCGGCCCTCCGGCGTTCGTCGGTTTTCGCCGACGGGGGCTACTTGCCCGCGATCAGCGACAGCCCGTAGAGGACGGCCGCGCCGCAGACGGCGAAGCAGGCGTAGGCGCCGGCCAGGGCCAGCCGCCCGCCGTTCGCCGGGGCGTTCGGGCCGGCCGCCTCGCGCTGCGCGGTGAGCGAGGCCTCGCGGCGGGAGAGGGCCAGGATGCCGAGCGCGAAGACGGCGACCACGGCGACGGTGACGCCGAAGCTGACTCCGGCGGTCTGGGCCAGGGCGTTCCACTTGATGTGCATGGTGTTTCGAGCTCCTCAGCCGGCGGCGATCAGGCCGCGACCGTGGTCGAGGCGGGGGTCGGAGTGGCGGGCGCGGCGGCCGGGTCGACCTCGACCGGGGTGACGTCGGCGAGGTGGTCGTTGACGTTGTCCGCGTCGATCGGCTGGCGGCGCGAGATGAGCCACATCGCGCCCGAACCGGCCACCAGGGCGACGCCGACCAGCGCCACGCCCCAGTTGCCCTGCTCGGCCAGGAAGGCCGCGAGTCCGCCCACCGTGGCGGCGGCGGGCAGGGTCAGGCCCCAGGTGTACACCATGCGGCGGACCATGCCCCAGCGCAGCTCGCACTTCGGGCCGCCGAGGCCGGCGCCCATGATGCCGCCGGAGCAGACCTGGGTGGTGGAGAGGCCGAAGCCCATGTGCGAGGAGGTCAGGATGACCGTCGCGGCGGCCGACTCGGAGGCGAAGCCCTGGCGCGGGGTGATGTCCGCCAGGCCCTTGCCCATCGAGCGGATGATCCGCCAGCCGCCCATGTAGGTGCCGAGCGCGATCGCGGCACCGGCCGTGACGATGACCCAGATGGGGGGCAGCGCGCCCTTCGGCAGGGCGCCGACCGAGACCAGGGTCAGGGTGATGATGCCCATCGTCTTCTGGGCGTCGTTGGTGCCGTGCGCCAGCGAGATCAGCGAGGAGGAGAAGATCTGGCCGGTGCGGAAGCCCTTGCCGACCGTCTCGTCGTTGCTCTTGCGGGTGATCGCGAAGGCGAGCTTGGTGGCGCCCCAGGCGGCCAGGCCGGCCACCAGCGGGGAGGCGACGGCCGGGATGAGGATCTTGCTGACGACGGTGTCGAAGTTGACGCCGTTGACGCCGACGCCGACCACGGTGGCGCCGATCAGTCCGCCGTAGAGCGCGTGCGAGGAGCTCGACGGCAGGCCGCGCAGCCAGGTCAGCAGGTTCCAGAGGATGGCTCCGGCCAGTGCGGCGAAGATGATCTCCGGGTGGATGCCCGCCTTCTCGTTGACGATGCCGCCGGAGATGGTGGTGGCGACCTTCACGGAGAGGAACGCGCCCGCGAAGTTGAGGACGGCCGCGATGGTGACCGCGACCTTCGGCTGGAGGGCCCCGGTGGCGATGGAGGTGGCCATCGCGTTGGCGGTGTCGTGGAACCCGTTGGTGAAGTCGAAGGCGAGCGCCGTGATGATCACAACGGCCACCAGGAACGAGATGTGTTCCATACCCAAACAATCGTCGTAGTTGTCGCACTGATGTTGGCTTCAGGCGCGACGGTAGGGATGCTTGGTGAACGGAAGGTAAACGGGCGTCGGAATCATGGTTCCGAGGGTGTCCGAGGGGTTGCCGGGAGCTTTCTGATGGGTGTCGTGGGCCGCTCCGAGCTGGACATTAGTGGAGATCCGTCCGGTTCGCCCCTTTTGGTGAGACCTCTCTCACAGCCGGCGGGAAAAATTCATCGGGCCGTCCGGGTGCGGTCTGTTTCCGGCGAGTAACCCGTGACAGGATCTGCGGAGGTCCGGGGACCCCGGAACGCGGGCGGACGGGGAGGACGGGACCATGGGCGGGGCAGTGCGGCGTGCGGAGCTGACGGACGGGCGGAACCCGGGCCTCCACGGGGGCAGACGGCCGGCCTGGGTGCGGGCCGCGTTGCGCTGCGGAGCCGTCCTCGCGGCCGCCGCGCTCTCGCTGCCGCTGGCCGTCGGCCAGGCCTGGGCCGACCCGGCCCAGCCGACCCCCGGCGCCACCGCGCCCGGTGTGCCCGGCACGGCCGGTGCGCCTGTCGCCGACCCCGGCGGCGACCCGCTCGCCGCCGCCAAGGCCACCCTCGGCCCGCTGCTCGACCAGCTGCACGCGCTCTACCAGGGCGCCGAGGCCGCCACCGAGCAGTACAACGCGGCCGTCGCCAAGGTCACCGAGCAGCAGGCCTCGCTCGCCGAGCTCAAGTCCAGGCTGGAGCGCCAGGAGAAGCAGGTCGACGCCGGCACCGACATCGCCGCCCAGCTCGCCGCCGCCCAGTACCGCAACGGCTCCGCCTCCGCCTACGCGGAGCTGCTGCTCTCCAAGGACCCGTACGAGGCCGTCACCATCGCCGAGCTGCTCGCCGTCGCCAGCCGCTCGCAGTCCGAGTTCCTCAACAAGCTGACCGCCGACCGCGACACCCTGGGCGGGCTGAAGAAGCAGAACGAGGAGGCCCTCGCCACCTCGCAGACCCTGGTCACCCAGCAGGACACCGCCAAGGCCAAGGTCGCCGCCGACCTCGCCGCCGTCGAACAGCTGGTCTCCTCGCTCACCGGCGCCCAGCGCGCCGAGCTGGAGCAGGTCGAGAAGGCCAAGGCCGACGAGGCGCAGTTGGCCTTCCTCGCCACCGGCGTGCTCGGCAAGGACGAGCGCACCCCCTCGCTGGCCGGCCGGGCCGCCGTCGCCTTCGCGCTCGCGCAGTTGGGCAAGCCGTACCTGTGGGGCGGCTCCGGTCCGGACGCCTTCGACTGCTCCGGGCTCACCTCGCAGGCCTGGCTGCACGCCGGCAAGCCGATCCCGCGCACCAGCCAGGAGCAGTGGGCCCAGCTCCAGCACATCCCGCTCAACCAGCTGCGGCCCGGTGACCTGGTCATCTACTTCGAGGGCGCCACGCACGTCGCGATGTACATCGGCGGCGGGCTGGTCGTGCACGCGCCGCGGCCGGGCTCGTACGTCAAGGTCGGGCCGATCGGGGCCAACCCGATCCTCGGCGCCGTCCGGCCCGACCCGGACGGCACGGCCGACGAGGCGGGCGGCGCCTGGAAGGTGCCGGAGCTGCCGGCCGGCTGGGACGCGGTCACCCCGATCGCGTCCAGCCCGCTCAACCAGCCGCCGCTTCCCGAGGGCACCGTGGTCCCCCCGGTCGTGCCGGCGGTCCCGGGCACCCCGGCGACTACGCCGACCACTCCGGGCACGCCCGAGCCGTCCGCCACCGGAACGCCGACCGGTACCCCCACGGGGACGCCGACCGGTACGCCCACGCCCACTGGTACGCCCACCGGCACCCCGACGCCGACGGGGACGCCGACCGGCACGCCGACCGGCACCCCCACCGGGACCCCGACGGGCACCCCAACCTCGACCCCGACCGGCACCGGCTCGCCCACCGCCTCCGGCTCCAGCTCCGCCGCGGCTACCGTCTCCGGCACCGCCTCCGCGACGGCCTCCGGCACCAGCACGGGCACCCTCCCGCCCACCCAGCACTGACCCACGAGGAGGGCGGTGCTTCGAGAACTCTCTCGAAGCACCGCCCTCCTCGCCTTCCCCGGCCCCGCTGCTGCTTGGCGGTGTCCTGCCTTTAGTGGCGCGGAATTCCCAGGACCGGATGCCTCACAGATCGGTAGCCCGTTCGTGGAGTTCGCGGAGGAGGGAGGTCACTTCGGGTTCGGTGTAGGTGCGGAGGATCTTGTCGTGGGGCCGATGGGGGCGTTCACGCGGCGAAGTCCAGTTCGAACCAGACGACCTTGC